>PLMO01000098.1 GCA_003142515.1 Bacteroidales bacterium | reverse complement strand
TGCGAGATCTCGGCCTGGTAGGGAGTATAGGAAGTATACCAACCCGGGTTTTCAAGAATGTTTCGCAAAATAACGCCGGGCGTGATCGTATTATAATAACCTAACCCGATCAGGGTTTTGAAAATCTTGTTCTTGGATCCGATGATCTTAAGGTGGTTCAGGTATTGATATTCATTCATGCCTTCGGGAAGATCCAATGGAAGCTTCATCCGGATACTGGCAGGAACAGTTTCCTCGATGAGCTGATCTAATGAAGTGACGCCGATCTTTTTAAGCATTTCAGGGACCTGATCTCCAAAAGGTCCGTTGTGTCGTCTGGCGAAATTGTTGGTAATCATAGTTTTTGTGGTTTTTAGGAAGGTTCAATTGAATTACAAAAGTATCAACATTCCCACACATAACAAAAAAAAGCTGCCTGCTTTTGCGGACAGCTTTCAGACAATTAAAGAAAGGTGTTACCTGGATTTGATCACCCTCTTTACAATATTGATCCCATCTTCAGAATAGATCTTAATGATATACATTCCTTCGGTAAAACCTGAGAACGGGATAGAGAATGTTGATTGTCCTGAACCGACACTTCTTGTAGTCGTAAACAGAGTCTGACCGGCGATCGTGGATACAACGATTTTAATATCTGTGGAGGATTGCAGGTTGATCGAAATTTTTAACTGATCCGTCACAGGGTTGGGATAAACCGTAACGCTTTCGCTTTTAACCTTGATGTTCCCTGTTCCCAGGATCTGGCTCCCGGTAAAGGTCATCACAACATCAACATGGGGTTTATCCGGGGTGATCTGTATCATCACCGTATCACAGGTTACACCGGTCAACTGGGGATGCAGGTAATAGGTTCCATAATCAAGTGATGAGAAATCAAATTCTCCAACAGTTGACACCCTGCTGAATCCGATAGGATGTTTGTTTACATCGAAAAAGGTCATGGTAATCTTATCAATCAGGTTGTTGGCAGTTTTGCCTGTATAGATATGTCCTGATACAGACCCTCCTCCCGGGCTGTAAGTTCCGGCTTCGACAAGATGAATATTATATGGGTTATTGGCTGTACCAAGTAAAATTGGCGTTGCAAGCTCCCATGTAATCACATCCCCGTAATAAGTGGGAATATATCCGCTGGGAATTTCCGGGATGGCGTTTATAACATAGTTTCCATCGGGGACCTGTGTAAAATAGTAAACCCCGTTCGAATCGATTACACTCACATTAACGTAAGGTAAATACGTCTGGCTTGTATCCACGCTGAAAATGATTGCAAGTCCCAGTTGGAGCGGGAAATTGCTTGCAAAAACCTGCCCGTAAAGCTGGTGGTAGTTTACTGAATCAGGAATTATAATAATGCGGCAATAAGTGCTTGAACAACTGTCTCCTGTAATGGTCAGGCAAACATTAAAGCTTCCTGATGAGGTGAATGTGTGACTTGGGTTCTGCAAATACGTGGTATTGTTTGGTCCGGATGACGGATCACCGAAATTCCAACTCCAGGCAGTCGGGTTCCCCGTCGAACTGTCGAAGAAATGTACAGTACTGTTGGTCCCTGTAGAATCAGCATAGAAATAGAAATTTGCCTGGCATCCTGAATACCCCGGGATAATATCCATGCAATAAACATCACAGCAGGAATTCACGGAATCAACAACAGTATGACATACATGATGCACTTCTCCCAAATGAAGAAATGTATGTGTAGGATTCCGGTCGAATGAATGTGTGCCATCGCCGAAGCTCCAATACCAGGAAGTAATGTTTCCTCCTGATTGATCAATAAAATGATAAGTGAGGGGATTTGTACTGTCGGGATAGGCAATAAAATGGGCGTCGCAACCTGAATTCGGGCACGAATAGATGGGGAAATCGTATTCCAGTTCAGGCGGACCTCCCGAGTATGCAGTCCAATACTGAAGTTGATTATGATTACCGTCATATGTCTTAACTATAAATCCCCACGGGATTGCACTTGCCGGCAAGATGATGGTATCATTATAGACGCCGTTAACATCCGTAAAAACGATTCGGTGATGGGGATAGTTGGAACCATTTATGGTATCGTTGTCGATTATTATGGGATGATTGGGAATCGGATTATGGGAAACGCTATCAGTAACCGTTCCATAAACATGGAGCATTACGGTTGTATCTACCGCGACATTGTAATAATAGGTATCATGGCAAAGACTGTCGATGCCCTGGATGGTAAGGCAAACATTGTAATACCCGGGAGCTGAAAAATAATGAACCGGGTTCTGGGCAGTTGAGAAATTGCCGGTCCCGGAGAGCGGATCACTGAAAACCCACTGCCATGAAACCGGGTTTCCAACGGATAAATCGTAGAAGTTCACGATCAGCCGGTTATCCGGGTGGGGATAAAGTGTATAAGCAGCGTGGCATAAAACGGTTGTGGTATCGTGTGTGTAAAATGCCGAATCAGCGCCGTAAGATATACCACCTGCATTTGAGCCAACTGCCCTGAAGTGATACAAGGTGCCTTGCATAAGGCTGTAAGCAGTTGCACTGATCGGAGTATTCGTATTGCCGTAAACATTGCCGGCAGGAATTGTCGATCCGTAAGCGGTCGTTGTGCCATATTCAAAATGGGTTGTGGTCGCCGAGCCGTTGGCATTCACGATTCCTCCCAATACTGCCTGATGGGCAGAAATACTGGTTGCCTGGGTTGTAGTTACTGTTGGTGGATTGACCGCAGGGTCTAATGTTGTAAAAGTGGTGTCGTACCCATACGTTACCCCCAATGAATTTGTTCCTTTGATGAGGAAATGGTAGACGGTAGCAGGCGTTAACCCGGTTAGGTTTGCAGTGATATTCTGGGGGGTACTGCCGTTAACCGTATTAGGGACACCAGCAACGGTTGATCCATAGGACGAAGTTAGCCCGTATTCAAATGTTACCGTTGTGGAAGCCCCGTTTGCATCTGCAGTCCCGGTGAGTGTTGCTGTTGTTAATCCTATATTGGTGGCAGGACCTGTGACAACGGTTGGAGCAGCCGGCAGGGTTGTAAAGACGGTATCATTTCCGTAGGTTGTTCCAAACAAATTGGCACCCACGCAGCGGTAATGATATTGGGTACCCGGATCCAGGTAGAAAGCGGTATAACTAACGGGTACCAGAGTGTTTCCGCTTACCGGCGTGGAGTTACCCGTTGAACCATAGGAGGTCGTCAACCCATATTGGAAAGTCACTGTTGTGGTGGTTCCGTTTGCATTGACCTGGCCGTTGAGTGTGGCGATATTTGTGTTTATATTGCTGGCTGCGGTCGTGATTACGGTCGGAGGATAACCGCTTGGTGAGGTCGTAAATGTCGTGTCATTTCCATAGGTTGTTCCATAGGTGTTCGATCCCGCACACCTGAAATGATAGATAGTGTTGGGAGTAAGACCGGTTGCCTGCTTTGAAACATTGGTCAGTGTTGTTCCGATCACGTTCCCATACGTCAGTGTGCTGCCATAGGAAGTCGTGAGCCCATATTGAAAAGTAACCGAAGTGGAGTATCCGTTGGCATTGACCTGACCGTTTAGATAAGCAGTCGTGCCGGTTATGGATGTTGCCCCGTTGGTGATCACGATGGGTGGCCCGTAATTGCCGGTGGTGAAAACGCTGTCGTTGCCTAAGCTTGTCCCACCTGCGTTAAATGCCACAAGCCTGAAATGATAGGTCGTGTTTGTGGCCAGACCAAAAATGTCGACACTTTTGTTGACCGGAGAGTTTCCGGTAACAGTCCCGTCGAAAAAGAACACTGTCCCGTACGAGGTTGTCGATCCGTATTCGAAATATCCCGTCGAAGAGTACCCGTTCGGATTAACGAATCCATTCAGAGTGGCAGAATATGTTGTGATGTTCGTGGCATGTCTTGTGTCAACCGTTGGTGCCGGTGGCGTGGAAGAATATCCTTTAAGGTGGACAAGATCAAGGTTGCAGTTTTCTCCGTAACCGGAAGTAAACAGGAAGGCGATGTAAAGAGTTGCCTGATTCCCTGCTCCCGCAGGAAGCCCGACGGATTCGAGGATCCAGGCCCTCATGGGTGAGAAACGATAGATGGTAGTTGCGGTTGTCCAGGTTGTTCCGTTTACAGACCATTGAATATCGACACGGTCATCTACATATAGGTATGCACTGTCGGTAAACCATTCGAAATCAATGGCAACATGAGGGTAGCCTGCAGTAGATACTGGCGTCGTCCTTTTCAACCGGTTGGCATATCCGGTCGGGCCGTTGAAGGATTGAAACTCTGCCATCCTCGAGCCGCTGTATGGTGTTGCATTCGGCATGGTTCCGCTTGCTACAAAATTTGTCAGATTGATTCCGTTTACAACCTCGGTTGCCCACCCGGCCGGCGGTGTTGTGCCAATTGCAGCAGTTTCCCAGTCTTCCGTGAAAAGTGTTGTCTGGGCCTTGGTGCTGATAAACAGGAGCGATAGGATTACAAACAAAAAGACCTGCGTGATTTTTAAATTTGCTTTCATGTTCTTTTTATTAGGATTGTTTCTTGGATTTCCGGGTTATAGGTTTTTACGATATTATTTTTCGTCTTCGCTGTGATAATTAATAAACCCCTTGCGATCATTAGGTTGCCTGTCGGGATTGATGGTAATTTTATAAAATTATGATAAAAGCCGCACGGATTCCCACCGACCATGGTTTTTTATTAATTGCACTTTTCTCATAAACCGAGTTGAAATAATACCGGATGCCAGGCTCCAGCTCTAATCCAAACCGTCTCGAAATGTTATAGGCAGCATTGACTCCCAGCATAAACTGCCAGTAAGTCTGTATCCTTTCCGGTGTGATCATGTTGATCTGAACAATACGGTTCTTTCCCGGATCATAGTTTTCAGAAAGCTGCTCGGTTTTAAGGAGTACAGACAGAATGGGCCCGACTCTTAAGCCAATCGAAAAATGTTCATTTCTCCAGAAATCATATCCAAGGATGAGGGGAACCTGCAGGTAAGTGTATCTTTTAATGATTTTTGTATTTGCCACTTTCAGCAAACTGTCCCAAACGTTCTCCTTCGAAAAATAATACGTCGGAAGCAGTCTTGTATGTGTTGGATCCCAGTTAAAATCTATGGAATCCAGCTTCCTGTAATCTCCCAGGTAGTCGTTATAATTTACCGACAGTTCATTGGTGCCTTTCGTGATGGATAACCCGGCCCCTGTCCGGATTGAGTATCTGCCAAAGTGAAAGGTTCCCTCAACTCCGAAATTATTAACATACTTCTCGCCTTCCAAAGTATTGAACATCCATTCAGGGGCATAATATAATCCGATACCAAAATTCCAGTTCTTTTGAGTTGCAACTGGTTCCGGTTTGGGATTACTTGTGGAAAGTTTCACTGTCGTCAATGTATCAGTTGTTTCCCGGTTGGTCTTTTTCACTGAATCTTTAGTGGTCGCAAAACCTGATAATGGTTGAGTTGCTACGATAGTTGCAGGTTCGGGAACCGGATTTTTAACCTGAGATTCAGATGGTGGATTTTGTGAATCTGGTTTTTTGTCGTTGAAAGTTGATTTGGGATTTTTGGAAACAGGTTTTTCAATAGGGGAGGATGATGAAGCTGTTTCCGGGTGTTCAGTTCTTTTATTCGGTGAATAAGTAGAAGTTGTAAAGCTTTTCGTATTTCTGTTTAGTGGAGGACTTGTGTTTATTTTTTGAATTGGATTTGTGGATGATTTATTTTCTTTTTCGTTTATTTTATTTTCAGATGGATGTGTCGGGGTAAATATTTTTCCTTTTTTCCCGGGAAGGGAATTTGAGACAGATGAAGTTGTGGATATGGGACCTGTTTTCTTTGTTGAATGTCCCGAACGTAACAGGGAAAGACCTGCACCGGTCAGAACAACCAGGATGATTGCAGAAAGGTAGAAATACCAGCGCGTATAGAGTTTTCCGCTTCCTTCCATGGTTGCAGCCTCCTTCAGGAATGCTGCTTTCGCGGCTTCCGAAGGCACAACCTTGTGGTTGTGCAATGCCTCCCTGAAAAATTCATCAACTTTATTTTGTTGTTTTTTCATCGGGTTCAGATTGTTTATTGTAAAAAAGATCCAGTCGTTTCCGGAGCAAACCCCGGGCCTTTGATAATTGTGATTTGGAAGTGTTTTCACTGCAGCCCAATAAACCGGCGATTTTACGGTGTGAATAAAACTCGAACACATAGAGGTTGAAAACGGTCCTGTATCCCGGTGGCAATTCGCAGATCATCTCCATGACCTTATCAGGATTTACTTTTCCAACAAGTTCATCAAACCAGGGTTCTTCCGGCTCAGCAATTTTAATATGTTCACTGATTGGATCAATGTCAAGAAACTTCTTTTCCTTCGAATGATCCCGGATGTAATTCAATGCCGTATTCACCATGATCCTTTTCATCCAGGATCCCACGGTGCCATTTGACCTGTGTTTGAATTTCGGAAGGCTGCGGATGATCTTGATGAAACCGTCATGAAGCACATCCTCGGCATCAGCCAGGTTCCCGCAATATCGCAGGCATACACTCAGCAATGCCGGGGAATACTTTACATACAGGAATTCTACAGTGTTTGCCTTACTGTGTAATACTGTCATCACACCAAATTTTCCTTAGTAATACAAGTGCTTTAATATTCATAACACATAAAAAGCAAATGGTTGCCCGAAGAAACAAAAGTTTTATCAAAAAAAAAGCACCCAGTCTCTCCGGATGCTTTTTATGAAAATAGAATTGTTATAGGATAATCGTCTTTATTTCCTGATCCTCATCTTAAAGAAAGAACGATAAACAAAGTAAAGTGCGATAGCAAAGAAAACGATCCCGATATAAGGTGCAATGGAAAAAAAGTTTGGCGAAATTGCGATTTCCATGGCCAGAAGTCCGAACAACGTGGTGAACTTTATGATCGGGTTCATGGCAACCGAAGAAGTGTCTTTAAAAGGATCACCCACTGTATCACCGATCACAGTTGCATCATGCAGGGGAGTTCCCTTTTCCTTCATATCGACTTCCACGACTTTCTTTGCATTGTCCCATGCGCCACCCGCATTGGCCATAAAAATAGCCTGGAACAATCCGAAGAATGCAATCGAGATGAGATAACTCACAAAGAATGAGGCAGCCGGGTATCGGAGTGGGTTATGATCCAGGAAATTGGTGTCCTGGTAACCGGATAAAAATGCAATGGCCAGTGCAAAGGAGAATATGGCGATAAAGATGTTGAACATCCCCGTTTGAGCGTATTGGGTACATATCTTCACCACTTCCTTGGAGGTTTCGATCGATGCCTTCTTCTCTGCATGTTCATCAAGGTGGATGTTTTTCTTGATATACTCAACAGCACGGTAGGCACCTGTAGTCACTGCCTGGATTGAAGCGCCGGTGAACCAGTAGATCACCGCTCCTCCCATCAGGAACCCAAGGATTGTATAGGGATTCAGAATATTCAGGATCTGCTCCGGCTCGATCCCGAATTTGTTCCTGATGACCAGGATCAGCGAAAAGATCATGGTTGTTGCACCCACAACAGCTGTCCCTATGAGAACGGGTTTAGCCGTTGCCTTAAAGGTGTTCCCGGCTCCGTCGTTGGCTTCGAGATAATGTTTCGCTTTCTCAAAATCAGGTTTAAAGCCGAAATCCCGCTCGATATCAAGTGTGGCCTGTGGGATATTTTCTTCAATCAAAGAAAGTTCATAAACCGATTGTGCATTATCGGTAACGGGTCCGTAACTATCAACGGCAATGGTAACCGGGCCCATGCCCAGGAATCCAAATGCAACCAGACCGAATGCAAAGATTGATGGATAGATCATGAATGCATCAAGGCCGTTCTTACTCGTAATGTAAGCAATGAACATGAGGACAAGGAAAACCATTCCTTGCCAGAAAGCACTAAAATTACCAGCCACCAGACCGGAAAGAATGTTCAATGAAGCCCCGCCTTCCTTTGAAGCCGTGACAACTTCATTGACATGTTTTGATTTCGGACTGGTAAATATTTTCGTGAACTCAGGGATCAGGGCTGCTCCAAGTGTACCGCAACTGATAATCACTGATAAGGTCAACCAGAGATCATGCCCAAGATCACCGATCATCACATAACTGGCAATGAAAGTGACAATGATCGATAAGATGGAAGTGATCCAAACCAGGTTGGTGAGCGGACGTTCAAAATCAAGATCATCTTTTTTGCTGTAGAGAAAATTACTTAAGGCTTTGTTGATATAAAACGCTGTTATGGAAGTGATGACCATCAGGATACGCATGACGAAAATCCAGGCCAACATGGAAGTCTGGTACATGATACGGGTAGGTTCATCCATGCCTGGAATAAATCCGACTGCTAAGACAATAAAGCTGATCAACGCTACACCGGTTACACCATAAGTTTCGAATCCGTCAGCGGTCGGGCCTACACTGTCACCTGCATTATCACCGGTACAGTCGGCAATAACACCGGGATTTCTCGGGTCATCTTCCTTGATCTTAAAAACAACTTTCATCAGGTCAGAACCGATATCTGCGATCTTGGTGAAAATACCACCGGCAATACGCAGCGCAGATGCACCGAGAGATTCACCGATGGCGAACCCGATAAAACTGGCGCCGGCCAATTCCCTGGGTACAAACAGCAAAATGATCAACATCATGATCAATTCTACGCAGACCAGCATAACCCCGATGCTCATTCCCGAATCGAGGGGAATGTTTAATAATTTGATCGGTTTCCTTTCCAGGGAGGCAAAGGCCATACGACAGTTGGCAAGGGTATTCATCCGGATCCCGAACCATGCAACACCGTATGATCCCAGGATCCCGATGACAGTCCAGCTAAGGATCAGTAATACCCCTCCGAAGGAATTATGCTGAAGTCCGCCGAAATAGAAGGCGATGCAGAGTCCGATAAACAGAAATAAAATAACAAGGAATTTTCCCTGTTGGATTAGGTAAGTCTTACATGTTTCAAATATCACCTTGGCAACATCAAGCATGGACGAATGAGCCCCGAGTTTCCTGACCTTCTGATATTGATATAGACCGAATAGCATTCCCAGGAAACAAATCAGGAAACCAAATAACAACAGGTGATTCTGACTCTCCGACAAGTTTGGAATCTTAAGGTCCGCCTCACTGGCAAATATGAATGCCGGCATCATAACAGCAATCAGCAAAAGGATAATTTTCTTCATATTTATGTATTTAACTTTATTTCTATTTTGGAATGGATGCAAAAATATCAACTATTTTTCAAATGACCAGTTTTTTTTCGGCGGATTTGTCACTTTAATAAAATTCATGTAGGTTTGTACTAAGGAAACGAGAGGTAGGAAATGGAAAAGATCCGGCTTGAAATTATCGGGATGTCTTATAGCCAATCGCAGAGTGGTGCTTATGCGCTGATTCTGGGGGAGAAGGATGGGAAACGCCGGCTGCCCATCATCATTGGGGGATTTGAGGCTCAATCCATCGCCATTGAACTGGAAAAGATCAAGACACCCAGGCCGCTGACCCATGACCTGTTTAAGACATTTGCCGAATCGTTTGATATACGCATCTCGGAAGTCATCATCAATAAATTCAGCGAAGGGGTTTTTTATGCCGTGCTGCTTTGTTCTAACGGAAAAAAGGAAATGGAGATCGATTCCCGCACATCCGATGCCATCGCACTTGCCATTCGTTTCGGTTGCCCGGTTTATACATATGAAAGCATTATGGTTGCGGCTGGTATCCTGATGGAAGAAGACCAGGAAAATACCAAACCGGGAAATCCCATTGAAGATGAATCGGTGCCTGAAGAAACTTCTTTTTCCGAATATCCCCTCGAAGACCTGAACCAGATGCTTCAATCAGCCATTGAGAATGAGGAATATGAAAAAGCAGTTCGGATCCGGGATGAAATCAAAAAACGGAAATAACTTCTCACAATACAAATAACTTTTAATTTTAAAAATCCTGATGGGAATAAAGAAACGTTTGGTCCTTTTGAATTTTTTACAGTTTTTCGTATGGGGATCCTGGCTGATTTCTCTTGGAGGCTATATGATTGTGACCCTTAAATTCACCGGAGGTCAGGTTGGAAGCATTTATGCAACCATGGGGTTAGCTTCATTATTCATGCCGACCTTATTAGGTATTGTTGCCGACCGGTGGATCAATGCTGAACGTGTACTGGGAATGTGTCATATTGCAGGTGCCATAATGTTGTTCTGGGCCTCAACGGTATCGGATCCACATATGCTTTATTGGATTATGTTATTAAATGCCATGGCTTATATGCCTACAATTGCGCTAAACAATACAGTTTCATATATCGTCCTTGAACAAAGAGGATTTAAGGTGGTAAAGGAGTTTCCTCCAATACGGGTTTGGGGAACCGTTGGTTTTATCCTTGCCATGTGGCTTATTGATTTAAGTGGATGGAAAGTAAGTCATTTTCAATTGATCTTTAGTTCTGCAGCCTCTCTTGTGCTTGGACTTTATGCCTTTACAATGCCAAAATGCCCACCATCAAGCATCAAAAAACAGAAGTCATCATTATCCTCTTTTGGTCTGGATGCACTGGTTTTGTTTAAGAAACGAAGGATGATCGTTTTTTTTATTTTTGCTCTGCTATTGGGCGCTGCTTTACAAATAACCAATACATTTGGTCAACCCTTTCTGCTTGATTTTGCAAACCGGTTTCCTGGTACTTTTGCAGTTCAACATCCTGGTATTCTTATGTCAGTTTCCCAGATCTCCGAAACACTCTTCATTCTTACCATTCCTTTTTTCTTATATAAGTTTGGCATTAAAAAGGTAATGCTCATGAGTATCTTTGCATGGGTCTTCCGGTTTGGGTTATTCGCAATCGGAAATCCCGGCAGTGGTTTTATTCTGTTGGTGTTATCAATGATAATTTATGGTATGGCCTTTGACTTTTTTAATATTTCCGGTTCTTTGTTTGTTGAAAAAGAAGCTGAAATAAATATCAGAGCCAGTGCCCAGGGTTTATTCATGCTGATGACTAACGGATTTGGCGCTTTTGTTGGTGGCGTTGCCAGTGGATGGGTCGTTGATTATTTTACAAAGGATGGGGTTAAAAACTGGCAGAACATTTGGTTTACCTTTGCTGCTTATGCGTTGGTTCTGGGGATCTTATTTCCTATATTTTTCAAATACAAACACGATCCTGCAAAAGTTGAAATTGTCCATAATTCATAATTCAGATTTCATAATTCATAATTCATAATTCATAATTAATGTGATACAGTATCTTGATCTGCTTGATCATGTCCTGAAAAATGGATATAAAAAACCAGACCGGACCGGAACAGGGACAATCAGTGTTTTTGGTTACCAGATGCGTTTTGATCTGCAGGAAGGATTTCCTTTACTGACTACGAAAAAGCTTCATCTCAGCTCTATCCTCTATGAACTGCTCTGGTTCCTGAAAGGCAGTACCAATGTTCAATATCTGCATGAAAATGGCGTTACCATCTGGGATGAATGGGCCAGACCCGATGGGGAACTGGGCCCGGTTTACGGATATCAATGGCGTTCATGGCCCAAACCCGACGGAACCCATGTTGACCAGATCGCCCGTGTGGTGGAGTCCATAAAGAATAATCCGGATTCAAGAAGACACATCGTGAGCGCATGGAATGTAGGTGAGCTCGATAAAATGGCATTGCCACCATGTCATCTTTTGTTCCAGTTTTATGTTGCTGGCGATAAATTGTCTTGTCAAATGTACCAACGCAGTTGCGATATTTTCCTGGGCGTTCCTTTCAACATCACTTCCTATGCCTTATTGACCCTGATGATGGCCCAGGTTACAGGCCTGAAACCCGGCGAGTTCATTCATACCCTCGGCGATGCCCATATCTATCTCAATCATCTCGAACAGGTAAAACTTCAATTGACTCGTACACCATTCCCGCTTCCAAGAATGATCATCAACCCTGAAATCCATGACATTTTAAGTTTTTCGTTCTCGGATTTCAATTTGCAGGATTACCAGGCCCATCCACATATCAAAGGCCAGATATCCNNACGCCATCGGGAAGAACAATGACCTCCTTTGGCATATTCCGGAAGATTTGAAACGGTTTAAAAAGATCACCACAGGACATAAGGTCATCATGGGAAAAAGGACCTATCTTTCATTGCCGGTCCGGCCATTGCGCAACCGTGAGAATATCGTGTTCACCGATAAGCCGGGTGAAGTTTTTGAAGGATGTACCGTAGTTTATTCGTTGGAAGAAGCATTGGAAAAATGCAGCTACGGTGAGGAGAATTTTATCATCGGTGGCGCCTCTATCTATCAACAATTCTTACTCTGCACCGATCGCCTCTATATAACATGGGTTCATAAAGAATTTGAAGGCGATGTGTTTTTTCCGGTCATCGATTTTAAGGAATGGGAGATCATTTCAAGGGAAGATATTCCTGTCGACAACCAGTTGGGTTTTGCCTATTCCTTTGTGGTTTATGACCGCAGGAAAATCTGAGGGTACTCAGGTTTTTCTTTTTTCCTTTTTTGCAGCAGGGAATAATACATTATTCAGGATCAACCGGTATCCCGGTGAGTTGGGATGTAAACTCAGGTCGGTAGCCGGATCTCCGACCAGGTGTTGATAATCTTCAGGATCATGGCCACCCAGGAAGGTGAATGTACCGTTTCCGAAATCACCATGGATGTACCGTGCTTCGCCAAGCCCTTTGTTTTCACCCATGATTGTAACCGATGATTTGATGGTCTTCTCATTGAAGGCTGTCGTTTGNNTTGGCAGAGAAGTCAAAGAGGGTGAAAAAATCATTGGTTTCGTTAAGGTTTCTTGGCCGCGTATCCGTTACATCGATATTCGATTTTTCATAAACATAGGGATTCATGGTAAGCTTGAAATTCTCAAATGCAAAGCATTTACTGAAGTCCAGCTTTGATTGTGCATTGGGATCAGGCGGATCTCCGTCGAACATAACATCACAGATATCATCTCCTTCTGCTGCAAGGGCAATATCATAACTATCGGGAGCTGAACACATGGCAAACATATACCCGCCTCCGGCAACAAAATCCCGGATCTTCCCGGCTACGGCAAGCTTGAGCTGGGAAACCTTTTGAAACCCCAGCTTATGGGCAATCTCCTCGTTTGTTCTTACATCTTCCTGGTACCAGGGATAATTCCGGTAAACAGTCCAGAATTTTCCGTATTGACCCGTAAAATCTTCATGATGAAGGTGAAGCCAGTTGTATAAAGGCAAAACTCCCGACATGATCTCCTCATCATAAACTACATCATAAGGGATTTCTGCATAAGTAAGTACCAGGGTTACAGCATCGTCCCATGGCAATTTGTTCTTTGGGGAATAAACGGCGATCTTAGGGGCTTTGTGAAGCTTGATGTTTTCCATGTTGACCTGGGGATCGGCGATTTCCTGCAGGATTGCAGCGGCCTGCACATCTGCTAGAATTTCAAAGGAAACACCCCGGATCACACATTCATTTTCAATGGATTTTGAATATTGGGTAAGGAAACTGCCGCCACGGTAATTCAACAGCCAGTCAACCTCAATATCATGTTTCAGGACCCAATAGGCAATACCATAGGATTTCAGGTGGTTCTTCTGGGCTTCATCCATCGGGATCAGAACATAGGCTGCCTGTAAACCCTGTATAAGTAATAGTAAAAAAAACAAAAGTAAATACCGGATCCGTTTAAAACGCAGTCTCATTCCTGTCATCATCATTCATTTTGGACATGACCGTTCGGGTCCTTCCCGGTCCATCAAACGATGCAGTGGGAGATATAGTATTCAGGGATGAATAATCGATCTCCATGTCCATGAATTTTGCAAACCGTGCAACAAATTTCAACTTGACATCTTTCGTCGAACCATTACGGTTCTTGGCAATGCTGATTTCTGCAACCCCTTCCACCGGGCCGCCATATGCATCCTCCTCCAACTTATAGTATTCCGGACGGTAGATAAAAAGAACCATATCGGCATCCTGTTCGATGGATCCCGATTCACGAAGGTCGGAAAGAATAGGCTTCTTGACAAGCCGTTTCTCAACTTCACGGCTCAGTTGCGACAAGGCGATAATCGGAATATCCAATTCCTTCGACATGGCCTTGAGCGACCGGGAGATATTACTGATCTCCTGTTCCCTGTTTCCTTTATGTTCCGGCGCTCCCTGCATTAACTGCAAATAGTCGAGGATCACGATCTGAATGTCATGCTGTGTTTTCAAACGCCGGCACTTTGCCCGGAGTTCGAACATCGTCAATGCGGGCGTGTCATCGATAAACAAAGGTGCATCGATCAGCGTGGAGATACGGGAATTGAGTTGTTCCCATTCATAGTCTTCCAGGTTACCACGCCTGAGCTTTTCTGCGCTGATTTCCGTTTCACTGGCTATGAGACGCGTCACCAGCTGAATGGCCGACATTTCAAGGGAGAATAAAGCTATGGGCTTTTTAAAATCTACCGCGATATTACGTGCCATGGTCAGGGCCAAAGCCGTTTTCCCCATCCCCGGGCGGGAAGCAAGAATGATCAGGTCAGATTTTTGCCAGCCGGAAGTGACCCGGTCGATTTCTGTAAACCCGGAGCCTACACCGCGCAGATGCCCTTCATGCGACCGGCCCGCTGCAATTTCAGCTACCGCCTCTTTTACCAATGATTGCATGCTCCTGACGTTCCTGCGGATACTGGTCTCGCTGACGGCAAACAGGTTGCTTTCAGCACGGTCAAGGAGCTCAAATACATCCGTCGTATCTTCAAACGCATCCTTAATAATAGCTGAAGAGATACGGATCAATTCACGCTGGATATGTTTTTGAAGAATGATCCTAGTATGGAATTCAATATTGGCCGACGATGCAACCCGGTTCGTCAGCATCGCAATATAGTAAGCGCCTCCCACCAGTTCCAACTCCCCTGATTGCCTGAGTTCATCCGTCACGGTCAGGATATCTATCGGCTTAACCTGGGAAAATAATCGTGTGATTGCGCCGTAGATAAGTTGGTGCTCGCTCTTGTAAAAAACTTCCGGCTTCAGCAATTCAATAACGGCAGCCAGCTTGTCTTTTTCCAGCATCATGGCCCCGATCACGGCTTCCTCAAGATCCACTGCCTGGGGAGGCACTTTCCCATGCTCAAAAACAAGATCGGTCCCCGGCGCCTTTCTGGGCTTTTTTCTTACAAGTCCCTGCCCTGAAGCAGGAATGCTCCTGCCGGAATTACCGGATCCTGCATCGCTATTACTAAATTCTTCCATCTTTCAAAATTAGGACTTATTCTCAAAGTAAACACAAATGCACTGTGATTTATTTTTCCACAATCACATCCCGAAGGTCACACCTATGTGCACCCATTTATGCCACGCACAGCCATGAAATTCAGGGCTTAACAAAAACTGTTCGACATCGAGCCGGATCCCTGAATACGACAGGGTAAACCCCAGCGTTCCCTGATATGTGAAGAGCGATACTTCCCTGCTTGTAAGCTTGTAAATACTCGATTTATTAAACATCCCGCCTTCCAGCGTTGCATCATAACCCACCAGCTTTCCAAGGGAGGTAAAGAAAACATACGCCTGAAATTTTGAATATCTTTTTGCTTTATTGACCTTCATGCTGGAAAAACCATAGGAATCGAAGAAGGGATTCATGAGGCCGGCACGAAATTGAAAACCACCACCCATATGGGTATACAGGGTTCCCAATGCTCCAACCCCATTCAGGTTCAGTTCCATTCTCCGGTTGCTTACAAGGCCTTTCTCATAGGTCAGGTCGTAGTTGAGAACAAGGTCGTTCTGTATCTGGTATTCCCAACCCAGCGGTTCGGTATTCGTGGGTACGCTGTTATGAAATGACTTCTGCACAAAGTCGCCGTATGCCGATGGCCCGATCACCCCAAGGTCGATCTCGCTGGTCTGGCGGAATTTCTTACCCGGATCGTTGGAGATCTTGAAACTCCCTATAAAAAGATAAGCTGCATAAGGCCTGTCGCCTTGATGAATGCCGCCAACTTTTGTCGTATAAGGCGTGTACATGTTTTGCCCGATCGAAACGCCGTAATAATTGACCCCCTGTCCCCAGTAAGGAACCATCAGCCACGACAGGGGTGATTGTTTCAGGAACGGGCTGATATAATCAAAACGGATCCCGTTCGTATAGTAACGGTCAGTATTATCAAGGATATCATTGTCAAAGTTGATCCGGATGGAACGGTCATGACTCAGCAGGATCATTGATGAGAACTCGGGATTTTCAATAGGCGAGAAGAGGTATGCACGGTTCACCGGTTCCCGGAAATCGATCTCGAGATTTGCACTGCGCAAATACATCAGCTTTTTTATCAGCGTGGTATCGACCGTTCGTTTTTCGGCATTTTCTTCGGGCTGGATAATTGTTTTATCCTTCCGTTTAATTCTCTTTTTATAAAGAAAAATAGAGCCGGGTGGCAAGGTCTTTTCAGGAGATGTAAAAGTTTCTTTTTCTTCAGGTTTTGAATATGGTCGAACAAAAGGTATCTTTTTCATCCCGGTTCCCTGGGAAGAAGGATTTCTATCTTCATTCTCATTGCATCTGACGAAAAACAGAAAAAGAAGTAAAAAGGTAAAGTATTTCCTCATAGGAGGAACAAAAGTAATCAATTCTCACTATGCATATTACAGCTACATTCCTTATCGGGAAGGAAAATTCGTTAATTTTTAAACAGGACGCCGCAAAATTTAATAACTTAGCAAAGATATTAAGATCATGAGAAAGCTGATCCTGCTGATTATGTTCCTTGCTGCCTATTCAGGCGCAACTGCTCAGAAAACACTGGTACTGGAGAAGATCGGGACTCCAACCCGATATGGATTTCACCTCGGTGATGATGTGAAGATCCGGACGAAAAAACAGAATCAGATCGTTAAAAATTACCTCTGGAACCTGACCGACAGCTCAGTTACGATCGGCCCCCGCACCACCATTCCGTTGTCCGAAATCAGCGCAGTTTACAAGCATTATTATTTNNGGTATTCATCCCGCAAACCATGATCATCAGCGGTTCCCTTCTCGGCGTCAGTCTTGCGATCATCCCCTTATCCCAAAAAAAATGCAAGATCGGGATACGATGGAAATTAAAAATCATGGATATAAACCTGGATTAGGATCAGTCGAGGGTTCCGATCAGTTCCTTTAAGATTTTCGTCATCTTGGGTTCAACATTGCTTGCTGCCAGGATCACATCCTGGTGCGTGATCTCCACGATCTTCCCGGGAACACCGAGATCGGAAATCACTGAGAATGCAAAGCAACGCAATCCCATATGACGTGCGGCAATCACCTCTGGAACTGTTGACATCCCTACTGCATCGGCCCCGATGGTACGTATATAGCGATATTCTGCAGGGGTTTCAAAAGTAGGCCCTGAAACGGCCGCATAAATTCCTTTCTGCAGATGGATATCGTGATTCCCGGCAATGGTAAATACTTTCGCGATCAGTTCTCGGTCGTAAGCATGACCCATATCCGGGAAACGGATTCCCAGCTTGTCATCATTGCGGCCGATAAGCGGGTTGTCCTTCATCAGATTTATGTGATCCTCGATGATCATCAGGTCGCCGACATTGAACGAGGGGTTCACCCCACCACTGGCATTGGAAACAATCAGAAGTTGAATCCCGAGAAGTTTCATCACGCGAACAGGAAATGCCACCTCCTGCATGGAATAACCTTCGTAATAATGAAAGCGTCCCTGCATGGCAATAATGTTTTTTCCGCTCATCTTCCCGAAGATCAGTTGCCCATTGTGTCCGGCGACTGTGGAAACAGGGAAATTCGGGATCGTAGTATAGGGAATTGTATGAAGGATTTCGATCTCATTGACAAGGCCGCCCAACCCTGTCCCAAGAATTATTCCGATATCCGGTTTCAGGGATATCCGGGCTTGTAAAAATTCAACGGTTTCTTTGATTCTGTCCGACATAGTCTATTATAAGTTTGTCAAATTTCTGCTTGTCTTTTTCGTGAAAGTTGATTTCGATAGGGAGGTAAAATAATGGAAGATTTTTTAAAAAATTACTGAATTCAGGATTTTTCAATCGCATTAGATCCTTTTCGGTTGTCAGGATGATTTTTTTTCGTGTCGGAAGATCCTCAAAACGAGCCCGGATAGTTTCCAGGTCTTTCATTTCGTACTGGTGATGATCAGGAAATTTCAGGATGCTGAGATCGGTACATTTTCTCCGGACTTCTTCCTGGAGAGGATAATCATTTGCAATTCCGGTAAATAAAAGGATATAACTTAACTTCTGAAGGACTGCAAGGTCCTGTTCCTCATTGACCGGAACAAGACCTCCATATATGATGTAGGAAAAGAAAATTTGTTGGGAAGGCCTGGGTTTCAGATCATCCAGTATCCTTCTCCGGGTGATTGGGGAAAATACTTTCGGGGTTTTTGTCACGATGATAACATCTGCCCGCTTAGCCCCGGAATGGAATTCCCTCAACTGCCCCGAAGGAACCACATGATCTTCCGTAAAAAGATGATGATAATCGGTAAGCAGAATGGAAATACCCGGTTTTACCCATCGATGCTGGAAAGCATCATCCAATAAAATCAGTCCGAGGTCGGGAAATTTATCCATCAGCTTATGAATGCCCCGTATCCTTTTTTCATCAACTGCAACCTTGATGTTGTGAAATTTTTTTACAAACTGGAGCGGCTCGTCTCCGATATATTTAACATTCGATCTGCGGGAAGCCAGGATGAATCCCTTACTCTCTCTGCCATAACCACGACTCAGCGTTGCGATAAATATCATGTCGCCAATGAGCCGGATAAGATACTCGATGTGTGGCGTTTTCCCGGTTCCGCCAAAGGAAAGGTTCCCCACAGAGATAACCGGAAAATCGAATTTTTCTGAATGCAGAATCCCAAGGTCAAAGAGTAGGTTCCTCACCAGCATGATCATTCCATAACAACAGGAAAATGGCAATAAGAGTATTTGTAAAAACCTCATCCTTAAGAAAAAGGCTAAATTATGAAAAATTGTTCACCCAAATGCCTGTTATGGAGGGTATTTTCAGAAAAGAAAAAAATATTCATGAAGTGTTAACCTAATCCGCCCGGCTCTTCTCCCGGATCAGGAATTCCATGTTCTTTACCAGTTCATGGATCCAATCTTCCATCCGGCCCGATTTATAGATGTAGTCCGTTGCTCCTTCTTCCATCAGTTGTGTAGCAAGAAAATCATCCATGAAAGGGGAAAGGAACAGGATCTTTACTCCCTGGAAAGACTGCAATATAGTCTTCAGAAAAATCGGTGCATTGATTTCCGGATGAGCCAGGTCGGCGATCAGAAAATCCGGTATTGATTTTTTTCGCATGAAGTACAGGCATTCCGTTACACTGGGAAATACCTGGACATGTTTTGCCTGGTGCGAAAGCAAATGATACCTGATCAGGTTGGCAATGGGTGCCTCTTTTTCAATAATAAAAACGGTTGTCCTTTTCATGCCTGAATTTCGGTAGGGATTTACCCCATTCAAAGGTTGAAAATTTTGGTTCCCGAAATGGGAGAGGACCTGAAAACTTTCCAACAACATATGAACAGGAAGAATTTCGTAAAAAGAAACGTATTTTTGTACTTTTAATATTCATTTAAGTGATATTGACGATGACAATCAGGGAGATAAAACAGGTTCTGGAACAATATGCACCGCTTGAATTACAGGAAGCGTATGACAATGCGGGACTTATCATTGGCAATCCGGATACGGAAATTTCCAATGTACTGATTTCGCTTGACATTACAAATGAAGTCCTGGATGAAGCCTTGCAAAATGATTGCAACCTCGTGATCTCGCATCATCCGCTGATCTTTAAAGGGCTGAAACGCCTTGTGGGGGAGGATTCCGTTCAGCTTCTGACCGTTAAGGCCATCCAAAACCATATTGCCATTTATGCCATGCATACAAATTTGGATAATTCAATCAACGGATTGAATGCCTGGGTTTGTGATCTTATGGGGATAAAAAATTGCCGGATCCTTTCACCGGGAAAAGGATTGTTGTCAAAACTGGTGACCTTCTGCCCGGTTGATCAATCCGATCGGGTAAGACAGGCATTGTTCGAAGCCGGCGCGGGACATATCGGCAACTACGACTGTTGCAGTTACAATCTTACCGGACAAGGAACCTTCAGAGCATCAGAGAATACAAATCCTTTTGTTGGCGAAAAAAATGTAGTTCATGTTGAACCGGAATCACGCATTGAGGTGATCTTTCCGAGGTTTATTGAACACCAGCTTGTTAGTGCACTGCTTCAAAACCATCCTTACGAGGAAGTCGCCTATGACATCTATCCGCTTTCCAATAATGCAGGATTTGCCGGTAACGGGGTGGTTGGAGAATTGGATCCGGCGATGACGGAAGCACAATTTCTCGAAAAAGTGAAAAAACAGATGGGGCTTCCCTATCTGCGGCATTCAGAATTATGCGGGAAAAAGATCTCCCGCGTAGCAGTTTGTACCGGCTCAGGTGCATTTTTAATCCCCGAAGCAAAAAAATCCGGCGCCGATGCATTTCTGACTGCAGACCTTAAATATCATGAATTTTTTGATGCAAACGGACAATTGATCCTCGCGGATATCGGTCATTATGAAAGTGAAAGGTTTGCAAAAGATTTGATTTATGGCATTTTAATCAAAAAATTTCCTAATTTTGCATTCCTTATTTCAAAAATCAATACAAACCCTATTCATTATTATTAATTCAGCATATATATGGCAAAAACAACAAAACCGAATATTGCCAAAATAACCCCAGCCAGAGCGATAAAGCCGGTTACCAAAGAAGGAAAAAAAGTTGAGAAGAAACCAGCCGTTAAAAAAGAAATTCCTGCGAAAAAAGAAACTACAAAGCCTGCAAAGGTGAAAGTAGCCGTTAAAAAACCTTTAACCAAAGTAATCGCCCCGAAACCCGCAGAAAAACCGGCTCCAAAGAAAGCTGCGCCTGCAAAACCTGTAGAAAAAAAAGCAGTGACTTCAAAACTGATTGAGAAATCCGCAATTAAAAAAGTTGTATCTGCAAAACCTGCACAAAAAAAAGCAGTAACTTCAAAAGCGATTGAGAAACCCGCAGTCAAGAAAGGTGTTCCTGTAAAACCTGTAGAAAAAAAAGCAGTGACTTCAAAACTGGTTGAGAAATCCGCAATTAAAAAAGTTGTATCTGCAAAACGTGCACAAAAAAACGCAGTAACTTCAAAAGCGATTGAGAAACCCGCAGTCAAGAAAGGTGTTTCTGTAAAACCTGTAGAAAAAAAAGCAGTGACTTCAAAACCGGTTGAGAAACCCACAGTTAAGAAAGTTGCACCTACAAGACCTTCAGAAAAAAAGGTAGTAACTTCAAAACCGGTTGAGAAACCCGCAGTTAAGAAAGGTGTTCCTATAAAACCTGCAGAAAAAAAAACAGGACCTTCAAAACCGGTTGAGAAACCCGCAGTTAAGAAAGTTACACCTGCAAAACCTGCAGAAAAAACTGCAGGAAAAGCAGAAAAATCCAAAAAAGAGCCCATTGCACACGTTGTACAAAAGGCAGTAGCAATTACAAAACAGGAATCCTCTCAAGATTCCGGGGAAGTGACCATTGAAAAGAAACTGATAGCGCTTTACAGCCTTCAGCAGATCGATTCCCAGGTCGATAAGATCAGGATCATCCGTGGAGAGTTGCCACTCGAAGTGCAGGACCTTGAAGATGAAATAGCCGGATTGGAAACCCGTATCGAGAATTATCTCCAGGAAAACAGTGCATTGGAAAAATCGATCACGGAAAAGAAATTCTCCATCAAGGATTCACAGGCCCTGATCAAGAAATATGAAGAACAGCAGATGAACGTACGAAACAACCGCGAATACGATTCACTGACCAAGGAAATAGAAATCCAAAGCCTTGAAATTCAGTTGTCCGAAAAACGCATCCGTGAATTTCAGCTGGTATTGGAAGCAAAAACGGAAGAGATCAACCGGTTCCAGAGTATCCTGACCGACCGAAAAAATGATCTTGAGATAAAGAAAAATGAATTGGATGACATAGTCGCCGAGACGGAAAAAGAAGAAAATGACCTGATCAGAAATTCGGAAATCAACCGTAAATTTATTGAAGAAAGATTGATCACCGCATACACCCGGATCCGGAAAAATGCCCGTAATGGCCTTGCCGTTGTGCAGATCGAAAGAGATGCCTGTGGTGGTTGTTTCAATAAGATTCCACCCCAGCATCAGCTTGATATCCGGATGCATAAAAAGATCATTGTTTGTGAGTACTGTGGTAGGATACTGGTCGATGACGGGATTGTCAACTCATTCCGTTAATGCAATTCATCCACCGAAAAGGCAAAACATTAAGTAGAAGACATGTGTTTCTCTTCAATACTTTGTTCGAATATAAAAACAGCCTGGACCAAAAGGCCAGGCTGGGAATGAAAAGGATCAAACCGTATCTTCCTTAAAAACGTAATCCGACAGTTGTTGTGATCGTGCCTGTATGATAGGTGTTTTGTGAAGGATCGACATAAGCAGGATCATAAAAATAATAATCTTCTTTTGTTTGTGTCCACTGGTAGGTCATATCAACGAAAAAGTGTTTTGCCCTGTAGCCCCATCCAATGGATGCAACGTACATCTCCGACGTGTTGATGGAGGATTGATAAGGACTTCCGTAATAACCGAATCCTCCTCTTAACCGGAAATTCTGTATTCTCCATTCGGTTCCGAATCGTACATTGACGGGTGATTTGTATTTGTTTTTGATGTCGGCGTTCACATCTGAAAAACTTGCATTGTCGGCAGAAAAACTGGATTGTGAATAGTTCACATATTCATATTCTCCGCTGATAAGCCCAAATTTTCCGATGATGAATGCAACGCTTCCAATTGCCCTGAACGGTGTAGTGAGCTGATAATCGAAAGAACCCAGTGGCGAAGATGCTGAATTTGTAGCGAAATCCAATTCGCCTGTCATGTCGCTGCTCCAGTTGTCTCTCATATTCCCATAATAGGTGGGTGTATGAATGGCAGCCCCGATCCTGACCCAATCGGCAGGCCGGTAAATGAGCCCGATTTTAAGGTTTATTCCTGTGCCATGCGTTTCAAGCTGCTGGTTGAAAGTCATAGACTTGAAATAGTGCACTGCAGTATCATTTTTGATTTCTTGGTATTGGGTGTATTCAGAATACCGGATAACCGGTATCCCAATGGTAACACCGATGTATAGCCGGTCGTTGTAATTTGCACCGAATGCAAAATCATATTCATTGATTGAGCCTTCAGTGGTTATTGTTTTTGACTGGATCAATCCCCCGTTCGGTGCATCATTCATATATCTATGATTCACTGTATCAAGGAAAATCAGATTGTTGTTGTACGCCAGTGCGATGTCGAATGGGTACTGGTCGTTGATCATCTGAGGGGTAAGTCCACCCGGCGTATTGTTCAGGATATTGACATACTGAGTCAGGAGTGAACTTTTATTGTTGGTTCCTTCCATGAAAACCCGGTTATTAAAATCATTCTGCCGGTTCATTCCAAAACCAATGTTGAATCCTTTAAAGCCAGAACTGCTCTTGTCGCTACCCGAAAGATGAAAAACCAATCCCAGATCTTCCATTCCGATATTGAAGTTATTATCCCTGTTGGTTTCCATGTTAAGGTTGGAATAAGAATTTTCCATCCTTAGGTATGGACTGATTGTAAATTCAGAACTGGTATAAAGTCCAAGCCCTGCAGGATTGGTTGCAATGGAAGAAAAATCGCCACCCACTGCACCAAAAGCTCCACCGAGTCCCTGGAACCGTGCGGAACCGTCATAAAGGATCCGCGAATAGCGCAATGCATCGGATGAGGTCTGTGAAAAGAGCGTAAGTAAAGAGCTTAAGAATAGCATGATGATCAATAGTCGTTTCATAGGATAATTAATTTTAAATTCTGAACTGATTTTTTGTTCTACCCTTTAAAAATAGACTCTTTCAGATCGTATTATCGCCTTCTGCCGCCGCCGCCACTGCTGCCTGAACTGCCACCTGAATGTGATGAGCCTGAAGAGGAATGCGAAGGAGCAGAATAACCGGAGCCCGATGACCGTGATGAACCGGAATTACCCGGCGAGAAGTAAGATCTCGATGGAGTGCTATAAATACGGCCACCGCCGGAAGGATTTGAAAAGACCCTGGAGTTGCCTCCCATGTTGGAAGGAGAGGAATATCTCCTGCCGGAGGAGATTGGGTTGTTGTAATTGCCATTCCGGTTGGAATTCCCGCTCATACCGGTAGTACTGCCCTGCTGTGAACGCGGGTTGATGTATTCCCGGCTTGATTTCGGTTGTCTGTATGCCGGAGAAGAATAGGTCTGGGCATCCGAGCGGGTAACCTGTTGCTGGTTTCCGGGCCTCGTATACCTTGGTGTAGGTATCTGACGATGAACATAGTTACGATCTGACCGGTTATTGTTATCCTGGTTGCTTCTTATAACCCGCGTATTCCCCTGGGTGCCTGAACGGGAATAATTGTAACGCTGCTTATCAGGGAGAACACGGTTGATATCGGTGCGCCCCGAACGGGTTTGATCAGCAGAACGATTGATGAAACCAGGATTAGCGGTTCTTGTGTTTTTCAACTGTCCTGCCCCTGAGTTGTTGTTAATGGCTGTGGTCCGGGAGTTTTTTCCTCCATCGGGGGAAGAAAGGGTTCTTCTCTGTCCATAATAATGATTTCTATTATTCCAATCCCAATAATGGTGGCCATGCCCGTGNNCCAAAAGGGGGAATCCCAGGAATTGCCGAAATAGAGATTGACATTTGGCGAGGATCCACCCGAAGAAGAAGTGGAATCTGAAGATCCGGTATAATATTCGCTGTTATAGTTCAGTCCCGGATTCTTGTCATTGAACCTTTTAATCCTGGCCGAATAGGAATTGTCGCTGTAATCCACGGTTGAAGTGGCAGAAGCAGAGGACAGGGCGGATGAACTATCGGCCGATGCAATAGAATGCGAAGCGGAAAGATCTTCATTCTGGATCTTGGGTTTAGAGGTGATCTTCGCATGGTCAGACCGATTGGAATATACATCATCGTAAGTGTAACCAGTTGTTTTTTGCTGTGATTTGCAACCGAACAGAAAGGCCACGATGAGGACGCTGAAGATGAATGATTTTTTCATATGATGTTCTCCTTTTGAATTTTGGATGGATTGAAGTTCTTTAGAATCACGATAATTTTATTACTTTTGTAGCAATACAATGATCCCGGAAAAACAGCAAATATTATACCATACTCAATAAATGGCAAAAGATTTTCCAACTAGAAATGAAAATTATTCACAATGGTACAATGACCTTGTGATCAAGGCCGACTTGGCAGAAAATTCGGCAGTTCGTGGATGCATGGTGATAAAACCATATGGGTATGCTATCTGGGAGAAAATTCAATCTGCCCTGGATAAGATGTTCAAGGATACAGGTCATAGCAATGCTTATTTTCCAATCTTCATTCCGAAATCTTTCTTCAGCCGCGAAGCAAGTCACATGGAGGGTTTTGCAAAAGAGTGTGCCGTGGTCACGCATTACCGCCTGAAAGCATCCCCGGATGGTAAAGGGGTTGTGGTGGATGAGGATGCCCGCCTGGATGAGGAACTGATCGTGCGGCCAACATCCGAAACCATCATCTGGGATGCCTACCGTAACTGGATCAAATCATACCGGGACCTTCCGATTCTGATCAACCAGTGGGCGAATGTGGTGCGATGGGAGATGCGTACCCGATTGTTTATCAGGACCACTGAATTTCTCTGGCAGGAAGGACATACGGCTCATGCGACCCGTGAAGAGGCCATTAGTGAAGCAGAGACCATGCTGAATGTGTATGCCGATTTCGCGGAGAACTGGATGGCCATTCCGGTGATCAGGGGAACCAAGAGCTCATCTGAACGTTTTGCCGGCGCCGTTGAAACTTACGCGATCGAAGCCCTGATGCAGGATGGAAAGGCGCTACAGGCCGGAACATCTCATTTTCTCGGAGAAAACTTTGCAAAAGCATTTGATGTTAAATTTCTGAACCGGGAAAACCAGCTTGAATATGTGTGGGCAACCTCATGGGGTGTATCCACGCGGCTCATGGGGGCATTAGTCATGTCGCATTCGGATGACAACGGACTTGTGCTGCCCCCAAAACTGGCACCCATCCAGGTTGCCATTGTACCGGTTTTCAAAACTAAAGAACAGCTCGACCTGATCTCGGAAAAGGTTCTCCCGCTGAAAAAAGCATTGGAAGCAAGAGGAATATCTGTAAAATATGACGACCGCGATACTCATAAACCCGGCTGGAAATTTTCAGAATACGAGTTTAAAGGCGTCCCGGTGAGGATCACCATCGGACCAAGGGACATTGAACAGGGAACCGTCGAGGTTGCCCGTCGAGACACCTTGGAAAAAGAGGTCTTCCAGATGACAGATATTGAAAACAAGGTGGTCCATCTGCTCGACCAGATCCAGAAAAGCCTTTTCAACAAGGCCCTCGATATGAGAGAAACCAATTCTTACAGGGTGGATACCTGGGATGAATTTAAACGTGTTTTGGATACAACCGGGGGATTTATCTATGCCCATTGGGATGGCACAGCCGAAACCGAAGAAAAAATCAAAGAAGAGACCAAAGCCACTATACGGTTGATCCCACTGAACAATCCCCAGGAAAGTGGGAATTGCATTTACACCGGTAGACCGTCTTCCCAACGGGTCATATTTGCCAGGGCATACTGATCAGAATTCAATAAGCTGACCGGCTCCGGTGATATACGCGTGCACAGTATCAGGTTTCCCTGTATAATAGATGTTGCCGATTGACCGGATGATTGCATCCAGGTATTTACTGGCATTGACATAACAGTCATTAGTTCCCGTATTTGACACATAAGTGTAATCGGTATGCAGGTCTTTCAGTTGCAATGGCCCGAAATCTCCCAAAACAACAGAATTGAATACTGATCTTCCCCTGATCGTGATGTCTGCCGTTCCCTGATGTTCATAGATATATCCCTGGTTTACATTTAGGGAGAGATCAATACTCCCGCATCCTCCCCAGACATCCAGCAAGAATGATCCGGATGTCAGAACATTGGTTGAGGTAATATTGCCGGCAGACAGGTACCAGATCTTTCTCAGGTTTTTCACATGAACATAAACATTCAACGGTTTATCATAACTACGCACCCAGTTACAGGTATTGGTATTATCAATCACCAGTTGCCGGTTATCGATGATGGTCTTTATGCCCCCTATAATGTTTTCACCTGCTTCAACCACTACGCTGTTAAGCGTATCCTGCGTAAGGATGATGTCAACATTCTGTTTGGCAATGATGGTATCGAAATCGGTTATGACCCGTGCTTGCTTAATGACAATGCCGGTGCTGGTAAAACATTCTGTCCCTGATTTCTTACAGGAGGGAATGCCTGACAGCAATGCCAGCAGGATCAGCACTGCCAGGCAGAGGCGTTGAGCCGAATTATTTAAGAATTTTTTTTCCATATGATTTTTCGATATGCAGACCAAATCCCCATCCGATATAATCAGCCCTGCCCCAATGAACTTTCAGCATCACATTGGCATAAAAATCTTTTGAAAATTTATATTGAAAAGAGATCTTCTCATAGAACGGCCCATTGCTTGTTTCCTGTCCTCCAAGGTAATACCCGAGATTCAGGATGAAATCGAGTTTTGACAGAACAAGCATATAGGCCGCATTGATCCCCGGCCGGACTATCTTAAGCTTATTTGTAACATCGGCCCCTTGATTTTCCAGAATTTTAACATGCGATTCATCGTAGGATAGGTCCAGCCCAAATCCCCACTTGCTTTTCCGTTTAACGGGAAAGAAAGTATTTTCATACAAATGATAAACCAGGAAGTTTTTCCCGAGAACGGACTTCATGTTCTTCCAACCAAGGGCTACCCCGATATCAAATTCAATACTGTGCCTTAAAATCGCAGAGTAGGGCTCGGTAGGAGGGATGAACCGGTCGCTGATGGGTTTGTTCTCCCTTGCAAGCCGGTATGCCACCCCGGCGTTTACCCCGAGGATATTCAAGCCATAATTCGGAAGTTTAAGCGAACCGTTTGAAAAGTGTTGCAGACCAAATCCCAGAGATAATGTCAACCTTCCGCTGAGTTTATAACGGGCCAGAAACATCAGGTTCACGGAAGCATTGATATGCGAACCGATTGCAAGGTTCTTATAGTTGGTAAGCCGGTCGAAGCGTTTGGTGAGGTAGCCAACTCCCAATCCAAACCGGAAATTGAACGAAATTTTTTTGTGTCTTACCAGAGGGAAATCAATAAAGGGGAAGATGGAAAATGCCGAACCCAGTTCAGTAGATTTCCCCAGGCCGGTATAAAGAAAAGTTAAACCGACCTCGGGATAACCAAAAGCCCGTTCCCATATGTGTTTTCCGTAAGTTTCCTGCCGGAGGTTGATCTCGAAAACAGGGAAATGGCCGTTAAACCTTTCCAACTCAATGTGCTGCGCATACAGGAATCCATAATAAAACCTCCCTTCAACCATCATGTTTGAGGTAAAGAGCTTGTGTTCATATTCCTGTGATCGTGCAGGAGCGGAGAGCAATATCAAAATAATAACCGATGATAAGAGAAAGTGTGTTGATGTGACTGAATGTGTCAAAGATGTTCTCAAATCAAGGATTATTAAAGCGTTCTCTTTGTGCAAAGTTAGGAGGATTTCTTCATACCATGAACGACAATTCTGGCTAACTATCTTAACGAGAAAACCGATAAATCCTTACTTTTGTAAAAAAAATAAAAATGGAAGAGCGCGTTGCCGCATTCGGGCGGTTGCTTGAGATCATGGATGAACTCAGGGCCAAATGTCCCTGGGACCAGAAGCAGACTTTGGAGAGCCTGAGATATCTGACCATCGAGGAAACCTATGAGTTATCCGATTCCATATTGGAAAAAGATATGGATGGGATTAAGAAGGAACTGGGAGACCTGATGCTTCATCTGGTCTTTTATTCCAAAATCGCATCTGAAAAAGGAAACTTTGATATCCTGGATGTATTAAATAATATCATTACAAAACTCATTCACCGTCATCCTCATATCTTCGGGGATGTCAAAGTGAACAATGCCAAAGATGTAAGGGATAACTGGGAAAAGATCAAACTGAAAGAAAAAGGGAATGAATCGGTCCTTTCCGGGGTCCCGAATTCATTGCCTGCCATCGTCAAGGCATACAGAATCCAGGAGAAAGCAAGCGGAGTAGGATTCGATTGGAAAAAAGCGGAACAGGTGTGGGATAAGGTGATGGAAGAAATGAACGAATTGAAGGAAGAAGTCGGCAGGGGTTCATCAGTTGAAAAAAAAGAAGATGAATTGGGCGACATGTTGTTTGCCATCGTCAATTATGCAAGATTCATTGATGTGAATCCAGAAGATGCTCTTGAACGAACGAACCGGAAATTTATTCAACGGTTTCAGTATCTAGAAGAAAAAGCCAAGAAACTTAACAAGCCGCTTCAAGACATGACACTTGCTGAAATGGATGTTTTCTGGGAGGAAGCCAAAACCTGGAAACCGATATAATCATACGTCTGTGAGCGTTTTTGAGAAAAGAAATCTGAAACCCTGGTTGGTACCGGCCGGGTTGATCTTTCTTAATTTTATTCTTAAGATCATTTTTCTTGGTAGGCGGGACATCGCCATGGATGAACCTTTCACCATTTATTATTCCCAGGCTGGTATCTCTTCTCTTTTCGAGATACTGAAGACCGAGAATAATCCTCCCCTGTTTTTTTTACTGCTGCATTTCTGGATTAAAGTCTTCGGCATCTCGGCTTTCTCTGTCCGATTTCTGCCATTTCTCTTCAGTACACTGACGGCTCCTGTAATTTTCCTGACCGGAAAACGATTTTTCTCGGTAGGGTCGGGTATTGTTGCATCCCTGGTCTTTACCTTTTCAAATTATCATTTGGCGTTTTCTCATGAAGCAAGGGTTTATCCATTGTTTGCATTACTTACCTGCCTTTCCATGTATTTCTTTTTCTCCCTGATTCAAAACCCCGGAAAGAAAACTCCCTTTTACCTGTTAACCCTTATCAATGTTCTGCTGATCTATGCACACTTCTTTGGCTTTTTCGTGATCGGCATCCAGTTACTTTCAGGCCTGATCTTTCCGGATACCCGGAAAGCAGTTAAGGTCTGCCTTCAGGCATTGGTGGTAACCCTCCTCTTTTATTTGCCCTATTTCCCGTTTTTTTTCAGTCGTTTCTTTGCTTCCTCAGGCGGTACGTGGGTTCCGCCTCCGGTGATCAGCGATCTGTATACCATGGTATGGAGGTTCAGTAACGTACCTGTGGTAACGGTATTTTTTCTTGTGTTGCTGACGGCCGCGTTGGTGAAATATCTCATAGTAAAGGGAAATCCTTCAGAACATCCTTCTCCTTATCAGAAGGTGCTACTGGTTTGGTTCTTCGTTCCTTATTTGGCGATCTTTCTACTTTCTTTCAGGCTCCCAATGTTCCTCGACCGTTATTTGGTTTTCACTTCCATTGCTTTCTATTTATTGGTTGGGCAGGCAGTCATTTATACATGGGGATCGCGTAAAATCGTTTTTTATGTGTTGTCGGGATTAGTAGTCGGTGGGATGCTGCTGACTTTTAAGCCAAACCTGGACAATCATCGGAGACCGAAAGAAGTTGTTGAAATTATCCAAGGCATGAAACGGGGAAATACTCCGGTGTTTATATGTCCGGAATGGCTCGAACATGGTTTTACGTATTATTACAATCCGGTGTATTTCAAGGATTACGGGAAACTCAGACTGAACCTTCAAAATAATTCCATTTTTCCTGTGAGTCATCCGGATGAGATTCCACAAAGCATCATGGAAACAGCAACTTCTGTCATTCTCCTGGAAGAATGGCCTGAGATTGTGGATAAAAATAATGAAGTTCTGAAAAAGATTTCAGACAGATTCAACGATTGCAGGGAGATAAAGATTCCCGAAGCATACAGAGTCTATTATTTCAGTAGGAAGAAATGAACCCCGGTTGTTTCCTTTCAGTGGTTTGAGAGATAGTTTGCCACGCTTTCAGCGTTTTCCTTCATTCCCTCATCTCCTTTATGCCAATCGGCCGGGCATACTTCCCCGTTTTCTTCAAAAAACTGAAGTGCATCCACCATCCTTAATGCTTCATCAATGCTGCGTCCCAGCGGGAAGTCATTGACCACCTGGTGGCGTACAATTCCTTGTTTGTCTATAAGAAACAATCCTCTATATGCCTGTGCTTTGCCTTCAAATTCAATGGTACCGTCTTCATTGTAAATCCATTCGCCAGCCAGTACATCATAATTTGCTGCAATGGTTTTTGAAAGGTCGGATACGATCGGGTATTTAACTCCATGTATTCCACCTTTTTTCTTTTCAGTATTCAGCCATGCCCAATGGGAAAATTTGGAATCGATAGAGCAGCCGACAACAGCCACATTCCGTTTTTCAAATTCCTGGAGTTTTTCCTGGAAGGCTAAAAGTTCTGTTGGACAAACAAAGGTAAAATCCAATGGATAGAAGAAGAAGATCACATGCTTTTTTCCAATATACTGCTGAAGGGAGAATTTTTCAACAAATTCGCCGCCGTTCACAACTGCATCCGCTTCGAATAAGGGAGCTTTTTTACCAACTAATACTGCCATGTTTCAGAATTTTAAGATGAATAATTAATTTTTGCAAAGATAAAGATTATTGGTAGTGTCTCAGTTTGAGTAAACCCCTTTTTATTTTCTTGACCATTTAAGCTAAAATTCATTCCTGAGTTTTAGTATTTCTATTCAACTTTTTTATTTACTTGAAAATCATTCGTATGGCACTAACTGTGTCTATGCTCTAAATATTTTTAATTAACTTAATTAATTGATAATTAAATACATATATTATGGAAACAACAACAGAAAAAAACAAAAAAGACGGTGTAAGAACATTTTGGTATCCAATCGAAAGAGAAGAACCGTTGCCCGACGAGTATTATGAGTCTATGTTTGAAAAAACAGCACAATCTCCGGCCTTAAAAGGCAAACTACTTAAACGCCCGCAAAATCATTATAATCGTGTTCTGCATCGTTTAGGCAAGCGTTTAGGTAAACCGGCCCTGGATAGGCTACTATGTATGTTTCGAGAGGACAATCTTCAACTCTTGAATGAAAGGCAGAGGTACAACCATCAATCCCGTCCTTAACAATATCTACAATAAATTGTCTGTCTGGGATTTTGCCTTCATTATTAATCATTTCAGTATAAACAAAATCACAATCAAATAGCTTTTCATATGTCTGCCTGTCTATTTGGGTAATATTTAAGTGAACATTAAAATTTGTCCATCCTGGTTCTGCTGGTTTGGGTACAGAATAAGAATATCCTAAATGGTGTTCTACAAATGTTTGAATTAACGGACGAGGCGGGAAATTTGGTGAGCGATCAACTACCTTTACGCCCAATCTTTTTGTTTTCATGTGTTTATGGTTTGTACAATAGTACGAAATAAACCATCAACAAAGGAAAGGTAAGGGAATTTTATTTTATGGAAAGTCTTACAATATCTTCGATTTCCATAATGTCATTTGTTAATCCTGCTTCCATTGCCGGAGTTACACGTAAAGTCTTATGAATCCTGCAAAAGTTATAGTAAACAAAATTTAGGGCAATAGCATGGCAATGGTTTTCAATCTTTTTGGAGAATCCATTTGTAAGGCGGGTAAACCTTCTCATGCTCATTCTCATGGTTAAATTTTGTCTTTCTATGTAGCTTGTGGAAATGTGTTTATCGTCGGGATTTCCGGTTATTCTTGTTTTTTTAACCCCGGTAACATCGGCAGGTGTATATCTTCTTTCAAAATCCCGTTCAATATTAGAATTACCGTATGTTTTATGTAATACTGCATAATCTATATTACCTACAAAAGCATCTTCAACAGCATCCAGATAGCTTTTAAATCCATCCGTTGTTAATTGCACCCTGTTTTTTAGCCTGTATGCAACGTCCTGCATGAATGTGTATGCTGTTTCTGCATCCCTTCTACCAACAAGCCAGGAAACAACAAGTTTTGTATCTGCGTCAATTCCTACCCACGTCCAAGCGTCTCCGCCATTTCCTTGCATTTCTTCCGGCAGGTTTTTTTCTTTCGCATATACAAAACTCCATATTTCATCACATTGCACACGTTTGGAAGTTACGTTAACAACTTTTTCTTCATGGAATTTTTGACAAGCATTGCCAACGTCAACGAGCAACTTTGTAACGGTGTTAATTGAACAGCCCGTTATACGTGTAGTTGATCTAAGGCTGTTACCCTCAACGAGGAGGTTAATGATCTGAACTTTTTTGGCTAAGGGTAAATTATTCATAGGGTTAAGAATTAATCACCCTGCAAATATACAACATAATACTTGACTTGTCAAGCATAAAATTCATTTTAATTATTAATAAATGTTAAAATGAAGATTGAATCTGCCTACTTGCTTTTAGTATCTGATGTATTGTAAATTGCGAATGTTTAACTGTCAAAAAGTGGTATTGACAGAGGCCTGATAATGAAATAATTTTGCTTTAAATGGAAAGTATCAATAAGATAAGGGATAATAAAACAGAAAACGGGGCTTGTTCACCCCGTCTTCCTAATTCTTCGGCAACGAGTGGGTTGGTCTTGGAGATAAAGCCGGGTCCGCACCTGCTGATAGGGGTTCGATTCCCCTCCAATCCACTTATTGCAATCACAAAGATAATCAAAGAACAGTAAGAAAAAAAATAAATTTTAATAATGCTTTCGCTGTAAGACGTTTTCAAGACCAACTTACGGATGCAAAGTTATATTATTTTTTTTGTAAAGTCAACTAGGCAAAAAACAGCAAAAAAATGACAGAAAAAGAAGTTAATGAAAAGGTAAAATTAATATTACCAATACTAAATGGGTTGTCAATAAATGCAGCCGATGTAGTTCTTGAAACAACGAAGGTTTTTATTCGTGACGCCCCAATATCAATAAACCTTAGTTAATAGAGTTTTATTTGGGGAATGAGTTTTATTATTGTTTCATATTTGGAAAGTGTTAAGAATGAGTCCGTTTTCCCGTCTTCCAGTGGTTCCTTAAGAGTTATTCTCCATGTTAATTGTTCTTGATCTACACTTGTGATTGAGGCGATCGAAGATATTGCAATAAATCTTGTTTGGTTTGTCTTCCAGTCAATAAACTTGACCATTAGTTTTTCTTCTTCCATTGTCTTTTGATTTTAGGTTAATACTACATTTGTAGTACAATGTTAAACATTAAAACCAATGAAAATGGGAAAAATAAATGGAATTTTGGAGATTATTCTAAAAATTGTAGTGATTCTTTGCATCATCACAATTACATTCACCTATTGGTCAAAGAGAAACACCGGCAAATACGTAGGAACGAAAGAACTTACATTGTATATACTTAATACACAAACAGGAGAACCAGATTTATCAAACACGAGGTGAGATAATTAATTGTGTGGTACTACTTCTTCTCCCAACGCTTTTTAGCTGCATTAACAGCTATTTCCTTGCGTCTTTCAGGCGTTAACTTTGCTGCTCTGGCCTTTCCACCCTTTAATCCGCCTAACCGTCCTAATGCAACAGCGTTGGGATTTTTTCCGTCATCCGGTCTTACATCTTCAACTTCACCTGTTGCAATATCAACTATTAGCTTTGCTAACTGGTTAACATCACGAGGTCTTTTTAAATTTGTCATACTTTTAAAATTAATCTGCAAAGATAATTAAACTATAACCGCTAAAGCAAGGAAAATCCAAACTGAGACACTACCAGATTATTTAGAAACATTATGGATAAATGATTTTTTCAGGGGTTGATATCACTGATATTAAATTGGAGATGGGATTGGCTTTGGAAATCAAAGAGGGTGGACTTGCGAATACTATAATACTGTTGCCAGTAACTCTGCAATGCAGCAAAGAAAGCATTCTCCGAATTATCTGCCTCAGTCTGTGCAGTATACAATTCCTGGAAGTCGGATATCTTACCGATCATGTAACGATCCTGGGTGATCTGATATGATTTTTTTGCGACAGTATCGGCTTTGGCAGCAATCTGAAGCTGGTTTTGCTGCATATTGAATTTCATGACATTCCTGTAAATGCCCTGCCTGAAATCGATGATTCCCTGTTCCACCTGGTTTTTTACAATATCACGTTGCGATTCTGCAATTTTGATATTCCCCCTGGCCACACCCCAGTCAATGATTGGAATATTGAGTTGAAGTGTTACTCCTTCAAGATCCTGTGAACTTTTATAGGCATCACTGAGTGTAGGAGCAGTCTGATTAATTCCGAATTTAGCGCGGAGATTGGCATCAAATCTTCCGTCCATTTTTGCTTTATTCACTCCCATGTCGGCTTCAAGGAGTTGTCGTGTGAAATCCTCTGCCGGGGAAGTGTTTTCAAATGCCTCATCAATTGCTTTGAAAGGGTCAACCATGAAGAAAGCAATATTCACCGGAGGCAGAAGAACGATGGAGTCGGATTCCGTCAACCTGAGGAATGATTTGAATACAAATAGTGCATCATCCAGGGCAAGCTTTGCATTTTCAATTGCCAGTTTTGCTTTGAGGAGACTCAACTCATAAAGCAAAAGCTGGTTTTGGGGTATTTTGCCGAGCTGAAAACGCCCCTGTGTGATTTTGTATAGAGTATCGTAGTTCTGGTAGTTTGTTTCTTCTATTTTCTTTTCAACCTGCGCTTCAAGAACGGCGAAAAAATAATTGGTGGTCATGATATTAATATCCTCAATTGATTCAAGGTATATCCGTTTTGCCTGATCGTATTTGAGGGGTTGGAGTTTACGGTCCCATTTATAGGAGTTGAACATGAAAATGGGCTGTGAATATTGTATATTTAAAGGTGAACTATAGTACGAAATAGGGGTACTATTGTTCGAAATCGTCGAGGAAGGATTTAAGTTATCGATACATTGAAGTCCGCTGTTCAAAGAGATATCTCCTCCCGTGAACCCGATCTTTTGGTTCAAACTGACATTTCCTATATAATTGATAGATTGTGAAAGAAGATAACTATAGCTTTGGTCAGGATTTAAATATGACGCGATGTTTCGTTCGAAATCTGGCAAGGTACCCGATGCACTCAACTGGGGCAGGTATCCTCGACGGAAGGTTTTATAGGTAAGGTAGCTGACTTTGAACTGCTGTTTGGCAATCAACGCCTGGATTGACCTTTCTTTTGCAAGGAAAGTGGCTTCTTCCAGAGTCATTCTGCGGACCTTCTTCTGCGCGAGTGCGGGATGAGGATAAATGAGCAGAATCAGCGCTATGATCCAGATATACGATAAGGGTCTTTGCATAGGATTGGTTTTGCATTATTCATGTCTCAATGACGCTACCGGTTCCTGCTGTGAAGCCCGCCGGGCAGGCATAAAGCCGAATACGATACCAACGGTGGCGGAAACTCCGAAAGAAATCACCACCGACCAGGGGGAAACGATAGTTGGGATGGATGTGAGTTCCATGATCAGTTTGGAGAGAACGATCCCTAAAATGATCCCGATCAGTCCGCCTGTTATGGAGATCATTGTGGCTTCGGTAAGGAACTGGAGGATGATGTCGTTTTTTGTAGCACCAATGGCTTGGCGGATGCCAATCTCCTTGATTCTTTCCAACACCGATGCAAGCATGATGTTCATGATCCCGATTCCGCCGATGAGCAGGGAAATACTGGCAATGGCACCGAGTACCATGTTGAAGATATCGCGTGTTCGTTCCTCCTGCTTGAGCAGTAGTTCCGGAACTTTTATTTCCACATCATCCACACCTGCATGACGTCGCAGCATCATCCGTTTGAGGACTTCCGTAGTGGGATTCACCATCCTGCTTTCCTTCACTTGTACGACAATTTTATCCACCTGGTTACGGGAAGTATTCTCGGTTTGGTTATTAAAAGAAAAATAGCTCATTCCAAAAAATATTACCTGCTCGTTCTGAAAGCTGTTCCTGTTTACGATTGAACGGTCTTTATACCGTAACAATAAGGTCTGGACGGGGATATAGATGGTGTTGTTATAATCCGAGATACCTAAATTTTCAAGTGCTTGCTGGTTCACCTCGCGGTTTCTTAGTATCCCTATGACGGTTAACCAGATCGGGCCGCATTTTATTTCCTTCCCGATGGGATTTTCCTTTGAAAAGAAATGGCCTTTAATGGTAGACCCGATGATGCAAACAGGTTTCCCGTCTTTCATTTGTTCCTCGTTGAACATCTCTCCCTGCAATAGATCCAGGTTAAAAACGCCGAAGAAATCAGGTGTTGTGCCGGTCACCTTTGTAGTAGATTTTTTTCCTCCCCTGATCACATCCACTTCGTAAATCACTTCCGGGCTGACTTTGTCGACCGTAGGAATGACTTGTTTGATGCTGATGGCGTCTTGCAAAGTCAACCCCGGCGAGAATTTCCGAGTATCTTTGGAATCAGAATTATCCTTGGTTTGGGATTGGGAAGAATTATCGCTCTTTTCAGAAGATTTTTTATTCTCGGTTTTGGAGGAGATCACGATGTTGTTGACGCCAACCAACTTCATCTGGTCGAGGATCTCCTTTTGTGCGCCTCGGCCGATGGCCATCATGGCGATCACGGCAGCCACTCCGAAGATAATCCCGAGAGCCGTGAGCATGGAACGGAATTTATTGATAAAAACCGCTTCCCATGCAATATTAAGAATATAAATATAGCGTTCGAACACGGAGGTTGGGTTTATCGGGAAGACCCGGGTTTGATCATCTTGCTGGTGTTCTTTGCATTGGGTTTATTAATATTTTTGGATGCCGGTTTCATTTCGAATTTTTTCAATTCTCCGGGTGAGAGTTCAGTCAGTTTCATTTTATCGGGATTTTCCGGCGGCAGAAGCAACAGTTCATCATTCTCTTTAACGCCGGATTTCAGGATGATCTCATTGTCGTTGCTTTCCCCGGCGATCACCTGTTGTTTGATGATCCGGCCTCCATTTTTCTTAAAAACATAGGTAACAGTGTCGTTACTGATTACTGCTTCTATGGGAGCGAACATCACATTGTTTATCGAAGCGGTGATAATAGTATTCTTGGATGTCATCGATGGCCTCAGAATGGAGTCGAATTCGTTGATGAGGATATTGACCTCGAAAACTTTTGCATTGGTATTAGGAAGTTGTTCTCCTACGTTGGCAACATCTTTGACTTTCCCGGTGAACTTTTTATCAGGGAAGGCATCAATCCCGATCCGTACTTCCTGGCCTGCCTTAACCTTGCTGATGTCAATTTCATTAACATATGTGCGGGAAATCATTTTCGACAGATCGGGCAATTCAGCCACGGTGCAGTCGCCCCACGTATCTACGGTTGAACCTTCCTGCTGGCGCCCGTTCCAGTTCCGGGAATAGATCACCATTCCTTTCTTGGGTGCAAAGATGGTGAACTGTTTGATCTTATCCTGCATCTGTTCAAGTTTCCGCTGGGCCTGGGTATAGGTTGAGTTGGCATCATCCATGTTGGCGACTTCCTTCCTGTATTGAAGGTCGTAACTCTTTAGCGCCTGTTCCAATGCCCGCTGAGCCTTTTCCATTTCAATCTCTGCCTGCCGGCGTGTGGCAGGAGGTTCGTAAATAGATTGATCTTTTATGGTTATTTTTTGTTCAAGGTCATATTTCATGTTGATTTGGTCATCGCGAAGGTGGCGCAGGTTCAGGGAGCTATCGAGTTGTCTTTGGGTAAGCTGGGTCAGGGCTTTGTCCCGGTTGGTTTCGATCTCCTTCATCTTGGAGTTAATTTCACTTTGGTCGAGTGCGGCGACGAAATCCCCGGAATCAACTTTGGTTCCTTCCTGTACCAGTTTCAGAATTTTAACGGAATAGATCTGCATTTGATTGAGACCCAGCGGCCCGCGGATCTTTTCAGAAGATTTGGCGAACAGTTCGCCGGTGGTAGTAACCTCGATCGGGAAGGTGCCTTTCTTTACTTTGACAGTAATCTGTTGACTTTTATCATTCCTGGAGAAAATGAAATAGGCCACAATAGCAAGTATGAATATCCCTGCTATTATGTAACCAACCTTTTTCTGCTTCATAGAAGGATTTTTGGGGAGTATTAGACATCGATTTTTGCATATTTTGCGTTGCGCTCAATGAATTCACGACGTAGCGGAACATCATCGCCCATGAGCATCGAAAAGATCCGGTCTGCTTCCGTACCATTTTCGATGGTAACCTGTCTCAAGGTACGGAATTCGGGGTTCATGGTGGTATCCCATAATTGTTCCGAGTTCATTTCACCGAGACCTTTATACCGCTGTATATGGATACTGCTTTCTTTTCCGTTGGCAGTCAGTTCCTGGACGATCTGTGCGCGTTCTTCTTCGGTCCAGCAATAGCGCCCGGTCTGACCTTTTTTGATCAGGTACAACGGCGGAGTTGCAATATAGACATGCCCGTTTTCGATCAGTTCTTTCATATACCTGAAAAAAAATGTTAAGATAAGGGTAGAAATATGACTACCATCCACATCGGCATCCGTCATTATGATTATTTTATGATAACGCAGTTTTTCCAGGTTTAGTGCCTTGCTGTCTTCTTCGGTGCCAATGGTTACCCCCAGAGCCGTAAAGATGTTCTTGATCTCTTCGCTATCAAAGATCTTATATTGCATGGCTTTCTCAACATTCAGGATCTTTCCGCGGAGGGGAAGGATCGCCTGGAATTTACGATCGCGGCCTTGTTTGGCCGTGCCGCCTGCAGAATCACCCTCAACGAGGTAAATCTCGCAAAGGGTGGCATCCCTTTCGGAGCAATCGGCAAGTTTTCCGGGGAGTCCCGATCCTCCAAGAACACCTTTCCGCTGAACCAGTTCCCGTGCTTTCCGGGCGGCATGACGTGCAGTGGCAGCGAGGATGACCTTGTTGACAATGGTTCTTGCTTCTTTCGGATGTTCTTCAAGGTAGTAGGAGAGTAGTTCGCTTACCAGCTGGTCAACCACTCCCATGACCTCGTTGTTGCCGAGCTTGGTTTTTGTCTGCCCTTCAAACTGGGGTTCCTGAACTTTGACCGAGATGATGGCAGTCAATCCCTCACGGAAATCATCGCCATTGATATCAAACTTCAGTTTTGCAAGCATACCGGTCTTATCTGCATAGCTTTTAAGGGTGCGGGTGAGTGCCCTGCGGAAACCGGAAAGGTGCGTTCCGCCTTCGTGTGTATTGATGTTGTTGACGTATGAATGCATGTTCTCGGAGAATGAGGTGTTGTACTGCATGGAAATCTCCATAGGAATACCGTTCTTTTCGCCTTCAATTGAGATAGGTTCCGGCATCAGTTTTTCACGGTTGGCATCGAGGTAATCGATAAAATCCCTCAGTCCCTCTTTGGAGAAAAATGTTTCTGAGAAAAAATTTCCCTGCTCGTCTTTTTCCCGCTCATCAGTAATGGTAAGGGTGATCCCTTTGTTGAGGAAGGCCAGCTCCCGCAGTCGGGAAGTCAGTATCTCAGAGTCATAATGTTCGGTAATGAAGATGGAATTGTCGGGTTTGAAGGTCACAATGGTGCCGTTCCGGTCTGTATCGCCGACCGTTTTTACCGGGTACATCGGTTTTCCGTATTGGTATTCCTGTTGGAAAATCTTACCTCCGCGGTGAACTGTAACCACCAGTTTTTTTGATAAAGCATTGACAACAGAAACACCTACCCCATGTAATCCACCGGAAACCTTATAGGTGTCCTTGTCGAATTTCCCTCCGGCGTGGAGAAGCGTCATGACAACCTCCAGTGCCGATCGCTGTTCTTTTTCATGGAAATCCGTAGGAATCCCTCTTCCGTTATCCGTTACCGTTATGGAATTATCTTCGTGTATGATTACGTCAATCCTATTGCAGTATCCCGCCATGGCTTCATCGATGGAATTATCAATAACTTCATAAACAAGGTGATGCAGTCCCCTGATATTCACATCTCCAATGTACATTGCAGGCCTCTTCCTGACCGCTTCCAGCCCTTCCAGAACCGTGATATTTTCTGCTGTGTAATTCTGGCTGGCGATCTCTTTTTCTATGTCATTCATAATCAAATAATTAAATTTAGTTGTACTGTAACAAAAGTACGAAAAATTTCTGGATAAATTCCCATTAAAATATCAGGATAATCAAGGATTTTATTAACAAAGAATGGTGCAAAAACCAGGGTACCTGATTACGATGTAGTTTGAGGAAAGAACTACAGAAAAAAGAAGGTAAAAAATATAAAAATATGAGGATGTTAACATTGGTTTTTCAGTTTTTCAATAATGGCCTCGGCGGCTTTTCCATTTCCAAATGATGAATTTTGGGAAGAAGAAGGAATGGCTAACCGGATAGCTTCAAGGATTTTCTCCGGATCGGTACCTGTGATGATGTTCCAATTGTCGTGAAGTGTTTCCACCCATTCTGTTTCTGTACGCAGGGTGATGCACTGCTTACCCAGAAAATAGGCTTCTTTCTGCAAACCGCCGGAATCGGTTAGGACTTTGCCGGCATGCATCGTCAGGTAAAGCATCTGGATGTATCCAACGGGATCGATGATGTGAACATTTTCAGGAAGGCATCTTCCCGGTTTGAATTGCATGCGAGCCTGAGCCAACTTCCAGGTTAAAATCAGGATGGGGAATATTCAATTCCCCGAAGAAGATATCCGACATGTTCGGATCATAATGCTGCCCGGTGTGGACCAGGATTTCCTCAACATCAGGATCATGAAGAAGTAAACGTGAAATCGTTGCAGCTTTGATGAACTGTGGGCGTGCGCCAATAATCGTCAGAATCTTCATGAATTTTTGGATTGGATAAAAAAATAACAGCAGTTCTGTAAGCAGGATCCTGTTGAATTCTATCATTTATCTGAGCCGGATGTCCCATCCGACTTTAGCGACCTACCCCCCGGCATCGGGCGAGCAACCCTTGACAACCGGTATACATGGTCTTTCAACCCATAAGGTTTACCCCTTCGGCAGTCACCTGCACGGATCGTGAGCTCTTACCTCGCGTTTTCACCCTTTCCCNNGTTAGGAAGTATGGTGCTCTGTGTTGTCCCGACTTTCCTCCGCGCCAGAGGCACGGCGATAGAACAAACTGCTGTTGCTGCAAAGGTACAAATTCCGGCCGATTATCGATACCTTTGCGGTTCAATATTATTCCCTGATGAAGGATTTGAGTACCGGAAATGAGGGCAAACTAATCCTGAGATTTGCCATCCCGATGCTGCTTGGAAATGTATTTCAGCAACTCTACAATGTTGTTGACAGCATCGTGGTAGGTAAGTTCATTGGGAAAGGGGCGTTGGCGGCGGTGGGAACATCAGGCCCCGTGATCTTTCTGCTGATCTCTTTTATGATCGGGATCACCATGGGGTTTACCATCGTTGTATCCCAGTATTTTGGCGCGAAAGACATAGCCAAAGTCCAGAAGGCCATCAATACCATGTACATTTTTCTTTTCATTATTTCCGTGGTGATGAGTGCCATAGGTATTATGTTCAGCGGATACATCTTCCGGCTGATCAACCTGGACCCGTCGATCATTCCACAGGCCAAGGTGTTCCTTAACATCTTTTTTGCCGGGTTGGTCTTCCTTTTCGGATACAATGGAACCAGCGCTATTTTGCGCGGATTGGGCGACTCAAAAACACCGCTCTATTTCCTCATTGGTTCCGTAGCCATCAATATCGGCCTTGACCTGATCTTCGTGCCGGTCTTCCACTGGGGTGTGGCAGGTGTAGCTTATGCCACCGTGATCTCAGAAGCGCTGGTTTTTATCGTTCAGATCCTTTACCTTAATAAATACCATAAAGTAGTAAAATTCTCATTCCGGGGTTTGAAATTTGACTATCCCGTTTTTATAAAGAGCATACGGATCGGGATACCGACCGGTTTCCAGCAAACCTTCGTAGCCATGGGAATGGTTGCTTTGTATTGGGTGGTGAACCGGTTTGGCATCGATGCCACTGCAGCCTATAGCGTCGCCGGACGGATCGACAATTTCGCAGCCATGCCTGCCATGAGCTTCGCAATTGCACTTTCAACCTTTGTCGGGCAGAATATGGGCGCCAATAAACCCGAAAGGGTCAGAACCGGATTGCGGGCCACTTTTTTTATGACCAGCACAGTCACCCTTACCATATCAGCATTCATCCTGTTTTTTGCACGCGGATTGATGCGGTTGTTTACCGATGATACGGTGGTTATTGAACTGGGGCACAGCTATCTTGTCGTGATTGGGATTTTCTACATCCTCTTTTCAACCATGTTCGTGATCAATGGCCTTCTCAGGGGTGCGGGCGATACCTTCGTGCCGATGTTTATCAGCTTGTTTTCCTTATGGATTGTCAGGATACCGGTAGCTTACCTGTTGTCAAATGTTCCTTCGATCGGGGTTCATGGAATCTGGTGGTCGATCCCTATTGGCTGGTTTTCAGGATTAGTCGTCTATTATTTCTATTACCGGTCGGGCCGTTGGAGGAAAAAGACAGTCGTTAAATATGACAGTGAAGGGAAGATGATTTGACTTTCAGAGAGGAAAAATTTTCATGATAACTTCATCCAGAAAAATCCAATCCAGATGCATTACAATTCTTTCTCGATACAGCCAATGATCCTTTCAGCGGTATGACCATCCCATAGTTCGGGAATTTTACCGGTCTTCCATTTCCCGTCGAGAATCTGGCTTGCAAAGTTGATGATCTTTTCCGTATTTGTCCCTGCCAGTTCATTTGTGCCTTCCCACAGTGTGATCGGCCGTTCTGTATTTTCGCGTATGGTGATGCATGGGATTCCATAAACGGTAGATTCTTCCTGGATTCCCCCACTATCGGTGATCACCATTCGGCAACCAGCAACCAATCTTCCGAAATCAAAATAACCCAGTGGGTCGCAAAGCAGCAGTCGCGGCATGTTACCGGTTATGGCTTTCAGTTCAGGATCATCCAGGATCTTGCGGGTCCTGGGGTGAACCGGAAAAACGATAGGCAATCGTTCCTGGATCGTTGACAGCGCCAACAAGATGCGTTTGAAATCCGAGATGTTATCCACGTTTGAAGGCCGGTGAAGGGTAACCAGTGCATAATTCCACTCTGCGACCCCCAATTGTTGCAGAATCTCCGATTTCATGATCTGGGGCTGGGAATCCATTAACGTATCGATCATGATATTTCCAACCAGGTGGATCTTGCTGACCGGGTGACCTTCTCTCAAAAGATTATCGACAGCATCCCGTGATGGGGGCAATAACAGGTCGGTAATGGCGTCGGTGACCATACGGTTGATCTCTTCGGGCATTTCCCTGTCAAAACTGCGGATCCCGGCTTCCACATGGATAATCTTTATACCTTTCTTGGCAGCAACCAGCGAGCATGCCATGGTTGAGTTCACATCGCCTACCACCAGAATCCCATCCGGTTTCTGATTGTCACATACATCGTCAAATCGCTCCATGATGCAGGCAACCTGTTTTGCATGTGTGTCAGATCCCACTTCGAGGGATATATCCGGGGAAGGGATGTTCAATTCCTCAAAAAACTGTTTCGACATCTCGATGTCATAGTGTTGCCCGGTATGCAGCAGGATGGGTTCAATGATTGATGATTTCCGCATCTGGCGCATGATGGGTGCGATCTTTATGAAGTTTGGCCGTGCGCCAACAATATTGATGATTTTCATGTTCTTCCGCAGTTGTTTCTTTTACCTGGCATCTGATAGCTCATTCAGCAGGGATGAAATTTTTTCGGTCAGACCTTTCCTGGAAAATGAATCAATTTCTCCTTCCTGGTTTTGCAAAGATCCATGTTTATAACGGCCATACAAATCAAGCAAAGCGTTTTTCATCGAAATTTTATCGTCAAAGTTACAGGTGATCCCTGCTTGTGCCTCGCGGATGATCCGGGCGCTATCGCCGCTTATCGGTCCAATGCAGAATACAGGCCGGCGGGTGGCAAGGTATTCAAATATTTTTCCCGGAACGATACCCATCACATTTGGCGTATTGTTCAAAAGAAGTAAAAGAACCTGCGATCCTGCCGATTGTTTCAGTACCTCTTCATGTGGCATATACTCAATCTTTTCGGTCAGGGATGAAAGTCCGTACTTCTCCAGGCAATGAAAAAGTGACACATCGCATTTTCCGATGAACCGGAGCCTCAGGTCATCGCTGAAACCTGCATTTTCAGAACAGATCTCTGCAAGTACTTCCCACAGCAATTCTGGGTTGCGGTCCTTGTTCAGGGAGCCGATGTGCGTAAGTTCAAAGGTTTTGGCAACCTTCTGGTTTGGGATGGTGAAATCATCCGGATCAAAACCATTTGTGATCACATCATAATGACGCGGAAAAAGCCAGTTGAAATCAAGTGCCCAATTCCAGCTGACAATCGTTACCCGGTCGGCTGTGGAAAGAACCGTTTTTTCCAGGCGATGATGCTTTTTGTCGGCCTGTTTTGTAAGCCGGAGCTGTTGATAAAAGTCGATCCCTGTCCAGGGATCCCGGAAATCGGCCAGCCAGGGAATGTTTAAATTGTTTTTCAACCATAGTGCAATCAGGTGCATGGAATGGGGAGGACCAGTCGAGACCATGGCATCGACAGGATGTGAAGTAAGGTATTTAATCAGAAACCGGATAGATGGTTTGATCCAGAATTTACGGGCATCGGGGATGAAAAGATTTCCCCTGATCCATACCGAAATATTCTCTATCAGCGGATTTTTCTTTTTTACAGAAAGGAAACCGGACTGAATTTTCTCCTCTTTTTTCTGCCCGATGAACCGTTTGTAAGCGGTATAGGGTTCCCATATAGGCCTTTTTATCACTTCAATTCCTGTGGGAATATCTTTGAACAGGGATTCATCGGCTTCAGGGTATTCGGGATTTTCCGGTGTATAGATCACTGGTTCCCAACCGAAATTGCGAAGGTATTTGGCAAATTTGAGCCAGCGTTGAACGCCGGCTCCACCGCTGGGTGGCCAGTAATAGGTTATGATCAGTACTTTTTTCATGAACAGGATGCAACGGATTTCCGGATCTCCACAGCAGCCACCCCGATCACAACCAGGATCAGGAGGATGGAGCTGATCAGCGAAATTTTTTCTCCGATACGATAGACTTTCGGCTCGAACTTAAATTCCACTTTATGTTCACCTGCGGGAAGGATCATAGCCCGTAAAACATAGTCGGTCTGAAAATGGGGCGTCAGTTTGCCGTCGACGTAAGCGTTCCATCCCTTCGAGTAATAGATCTCAGAAAAAACAGCAAGGCCGTTATTATTTGATTTGTAGCTGTACTGAAGGTCATTTGGCGCATAATTTTCCAGCCGGATGGCATCCGAAGTGTCGCGTCCCGGGCTGAATTCTTTCAGGTCTTCTGCGAATTTTTTATTGATGATGGCAGTTTCTTGCGGTTTGAATTTTTTAATGGCACTGAGTTCGGCATCTGCATTGTCAACCAGGCTATAATTCTTTACAAACCAGGCGTTCCCAAGCGCATTCTGATTTGGGAAAACCGCAGGTTGCCGTTTGTTATCAGGAATGATGAGGTACTTCGTGTTCAGCATATTCAGAACGGAGGTGCTGTCGGTGTTCATGTTCCGGGCAAAAATTTCGATATCCTTCTGTATCCCATTGTCGATCAGCTCCTGGTAACGGCGCAGTTTTGCACCATGATATCCACCGAGTGATTTATGGAAATAGGAAGTGCTGGCATCATTGAAGGTGTTTACAGTCAGGTTCAGCACTCGGTAGTCCTGGGTTTTATCCTGGAGGATCTGCTCGTCTGCAGAGGTAGGCTGATAAGGTGTTGCAACCTCTGATTTGGATCTGAAACTTTCATCGTTCAGGTACCTCTTGGCAATCGGATACATATCAATAAGGATAAGTGCCGCAATGATGAGGTAAGCGTAATGTTTCCTGAGTTTATTCAACAGCACTGCATATATGACCACGCCCACCAGGACGATGAAGATCAGGGTACGCCAGGCGTCCATCTGAAGGAGGCTTTGACGGTCATCCCTGATGCCCTGCATCAGCCAGTCGGGCAATCCCGATTGTTTGGCTTTATAAGCATCGCTGTGACCAACAAAATCAAGAAACATTCCGGGAATAAGTGCAAAGATCAGCGCGATTCCGCCGGTAATCCCGATAGCAATAAATAGTTGTTTCATTAATTTTTTCGGATCCTGTTTGGAGTCGAAGAATTCCTTTAATGCAAGCATTCCCAGCAGCGGCATGGCAAATTCCGCAATCACCAGGATCATGGTCACAGACCTGAATTTATTGTATCCCGGCACATAGCTGAAGAAGAAGTCGGTCAGCGTCATGAAATTATGTCCCCATGCAAGACAGATGGACAGGATTGTGGCTGCCAGCAGCCACCATTTTAGCGGACCTTTAACAATCAATAATCCAAGGACAAATAAAAAGAAAATAATAGCACCGACATAAACCGGCCCTGCCGTAAAGGGTTGTGATCCCCAATAAGTTGGCAGGTGCTGATCAACGAACTGACGAACGTTCTCTTCCGGAACATTGTTGGCCCTGAGGGCTTTGGCTGTATTTGAATTGATATCGAGTTTCTGATCGGCTCCGCCATAAAAGTTGGGAATGAGGAGGGTCATCGTTTCCCCGACACCATAACTCCATTGGGTTGCATAGCTTTTGTCCAGACCGGAGGTACGGTTTCCCTTGTCGGTGGTAAGTTCGGATTTTCCCCGGATGGTATAATTCCCATATTCGTAAGTTGCCCACAGGCTTGTAATGTTTGTTGCCAATGCAAAACCACCCGCGATAAAAATGATCCCGACGGAAATAAAATAAGGTTTATACGTTTTTAACCGTATTGCCTGAATAAGTTCACTGATCCCAAGAAGCACCGCCAGTATGACAAGGTAATAGTTGATCTGCGGGTGGTTTGCTTTAAGTTCCAGAGAGAGAAAAACTGCAGAAAGCAAACCTCCCAAGAGGTATCGTTTCCTGAATGTCAGGATAAACCCGGCAAAAACTGGGGCCATGTAACCGATGGCATGTGCCTGAGAATTATGGCCAACATCGATAATGATCATGAAAAAAGAAGAAAACGCAAACCCAATGGCTCCGGCAATGGAAAGCCAGGGGTCCACTTTCATAACCAGCAGCAGGAAAAAGAATCCAAGGAAGTAAAGAAACACCAAGTTGGCAGGATGGGGCAATCCCAGTGTCAATATCTTATCAAGGTAACCAACCAGGTTGGAATTATAATTGGTGGAGATCTGGTAAGCCGGCATTCCACCAAACATGGAATTGGTCCAGAGCGGTTCGTGCCCTGTGGTTGTCCGGTAATCGACAATCTCTTTTGACATTCCCAGGTATTGCGCGATATCACTCTGGAAAATACGCTTTCCTTCAAGCAATGGACTGAAAAAAGCAAACGTGATAACAATGAAAAGCAGGATGGCTGCCAGGTACGGGGCGACTTTCTTGAATGAGATGTTTTTCATGATGGTACAGTTGAAAGGTCAATAAATAAAAAAGAAGATAATTGCGAAATTACCTTCTTTCTTAAAACGATATAAGAAAATTGTTTGAGATCAGGTTAAAAAAATCAGCCCCATCACAATAATGTACCATTCTAAGTCAGAATTGTGGTGTGATCAATCCTGGTTTTGACAGAACTCCAACCACACGTCGCGTCCAGTATTTGTTCAGGATAGGGATATATTTAAAAAATTTCAGGTTGAACACCATATTAAGGTCGATGGCGACGACATTAAACCTCAATTTCTTAACAATACCTTTAAATTCTTTAATCGTAATCCGGTTCAATTCCTGGTACTGTTCAATGAGTGATGATATGCCCACGACCTCTTGATTGGGATTCATGCTTTTCATCACATTGATCAGGGTTTTCTGTGAAAAAAATAACTGGCACCAGGGAATATTAATGTAATCATACAGGTGTGATGCATCAAAACTTGACCATGGCGGAAATTCGAGGCATATCCTGCCACCCGGTTTGATAACCCTTTTACATTCCTCAAGCGCTTTAATTAATATCGGCCTGCTGATGTGTTCAATTGCATCATTCATGATGATAACATCGAATTTATCCGATTCGAAAGGCATTGAATCAAGACTTCCATGAATAAATTCTACATTCTGAATCTGCTTCTCCTTTGCAAAAGCCCTGGCACTTTCCAGACTATTTTCAGCAATATCAATTCCAATAATTAATTTACATCCTTTTTCCGCATAAAAGGTGGTTTTTCCTCCCATACCACAACCGGCGTCCAGAACGATTTTACCTTCCAGATCAAGGTATTTGGAGTGTAATGCGTAGCTGGTCTGCGCCCATCTATATTGTGCATTACAGTATGATTGAAATGATTCTCTACCTGAGACCTTTAACTTGGGAAGACACTTATTCAGGAATAGACAAAAACGCTCAGGTACCCGCATGATCCAGTTTAAACTAATCGAATTATTTCTGATCCATAGGTTCGTCGGAAACTGTAAGTTTTTTCCTTCCTTTAGCTCTTCTGGAAGCCAATACCTTCCGTCCATTTGCACTTGCCATTCTTTCACGGAATCCGTGTTTATTCTTTCTTTTACGGTTGGATGGCTGGAATGTTCTCTTTGTCATTTAACTTCAATTTGGGACGGCAAAATTACGATTTTTTTTAAATCCTGCAAGGCATTTCAAATATTTATTAGAACATTTTCCCACAATTGAAGGCTGAATAGTCGGGAAATGAATCCCGGAAAGATGAAAACGCATGCCATCTATGTGGAAAATGTGGGGTAATGAACAAAACCCGGTTAGTTTCTTTTCATTCCGTTGGTTCTCCCGTGTTTTAGGTGTTCGTACTTTGGTTTAAAAAAATATGGAGAAATTCCATAACTGGTATTTTCGACTAAAACCTCACTCCATCAAGCTTTTTATGTTTTTTATCCCGTTCCGGTTTTTCGCGTTTTGTAAGGTGAAAGCCCTTATTGTCACTTTGATCCTTACCGCCGGATTGTTCACCACTGCTTTCGGACAAATCAAAGCTGCGAAAAATGAAATGACGCAATACAATTATTCAAAAGCGATTGAAATTCTTCATCAGTTTATTCAAAAAGCCGATCCTAAGACCAAATCGGAAGCGACACTTCTCATGGCGGATTGTTACCGCCTGCAAAATGATATGCAGGATGCCAAGGCATGGTATTTCAGGGCCATCAGATTAGGGAATACCGAGCCCTTAACTTATTTTTATTATGCCAAGGCATTGCGTGCCTGCGGTGATTACGAAGCCGCCAAGAAAATATTTCTCCGGTATGATTCCCTGATGCCGGATGACCACAGGGGAAAGATCTATGCCAGCTTTTGCGACAGTGCCATCGCCTGGGATGAAAAACCTTATGCATTTGAAGTGAATAATGCCAGGAACCTGAACTCGGTTAGTTCTGAGTTTGGGCCGGTATTTTATAATGACGGTGTGATGTTCGCCACTGACCGGATCATGTCTGCCGATGAGAATAAGAAATCGGGTTGGGCAGGAAATGGATACTTGAAACTGGTGTTTGCCAAGCCAAAGCAAACAGAAGATTATTACGGGGATTATAATTTGCCACAACTTGTCCCGGAATTCTTCAATAATGGCTCAAATGACGGCCCGGCTACATTCAGCAAAGACGGGAATGAAGTTTTTATCACGCGGTCCATCAAATCTTCTGACAAATCAAAAGATGAATCCGATGATGGACAGTCCAACCAATTGAAGATTTTCTCGGCTACGAAGACAGGAGATAAATGGTCGAAGATGAATCCCTTCTTTTTTAACAGCAACAATTATTCTGTAGGATATCCGGCGCTTTCCCCTGATGGAAGTTCGCTTTATTTTGTTTCTGATGTCGATGGCGGTTATGGAGGGACGGATATTTATGTTTCTTCGAGGGATGGTAGCACCTGGAACAAACCTGCCAACCTTGGCCCGATTGTCAATACTTTTGGAAATGAGACGTTTCCCTTTGTAGCCGACAATGGCGATCTCTATTTTGCCTCCGATGGACATCCGGGTTATGGAGGCCTTGATATTTTTGTGACCAGAAAAGTAGGGAATGTATGGTTGATTCCACAAAACCTGGGGAAACCAATTAACTCCTCGTATGATGATTTTGCACTGGCGATGTACAAGAATGACTCGGTTGGCCTTTTCAGTGCCAACCGTCCGGGAGGGAGAGGGGAGGATGATATTTATAGTTTCCGGGTAGTAGGACCGTTGCCCGCACTTACTATTCAACCAGCAATCGCAGCCGTTTCAAATCCCACTCCACAAAAGGAAATCAAACCTATGGAGAATGTAGTTCCGGTTCCGGCACCTGTCACTGCAGAAGTGAAACCATCGGCCGAAAAGCCAAAGCAGGAAATAAAAGCAGAACCAAAAATTACCCCGAAAGAGGAGATAAAACCAGTGGAGAAAGTAGTTCCGGTTCCGGCACCTGTCACTGCAGAAGTAAAACCGCCGGCCGAAAACCCGAAGCAGGAAGTAAAAGCGGAACCGAAGGTTACACCAAAGCAGGAACCCAAACCAGCAGAAAAAATAGTCCCTGTCCCTGCACCCGTTACTGCTGAAGTAAAGCCACCAGCTGAAAAGCCGAAACAGGAAGTTAAAGCGGAACCAAAGGTTGCACCGAAAGAGGAAGCAAAACCAGCGGAAAAAGTGGTTCCTGTCCCTGCACCCGTCACTGCAGAAGTGAAACCACCGGCCGAAAAGCCAAAGCAGGAAGTTAAAGCGGAACCAAAGGTTGCACCGAAAGAGGAAGCAAAACCAGCGGAAAAAGTGGTTCCTGTCCCTGCACCCGTCATTGCTGAAGTAAAGCCACCGGCCGAAAAGCCAAAACAGGAAGTAAAACCGGAACCGAAAGTTGCACCTGGTGGGAATATTGCTCCTAAAATAATGGTTTCGGGTTGTATTAAAGACGGAACCACGCATGAAGCAATTCCCTCTGCGACCGTATTTTTCCTCGATGAAAATATAGGCAAGGTCACCGTGCATAAGGCAAATGCAACCGGTTGCTTCATATCACAGTTGATTGCCGGGAAGAGTTATAAGGTCAAGGCTATGCAAACAGGTTATTCTTCAGACTGTGTTCCGTTCCTTTCCGATACCCTTGGCAATTATACGAAAGCGGTGATTTCAAATGATCTTCTTTTGGAACAGATCGGAGCCATCCATTCCTATAGAGTCGATAATATTTATTATGATTTTGACCGGTATTTTATTCGTCCGGATGCAGAACCTGCGCTCAACAAACTTGTTAAGATCATGAACGAGAATCCTGTAACGGTGGAATTGGGGGCACATGCCGATTGCAGGGGTTCTGCTGCCTATAACATGATACTCACCGAGAAACGGGCAGCATCTGCAGTTCATTATATTGTTCAGAAAGGGATTCACAGATCAAGGATCGTAAGTAAGTGGTACGGAAAATCGCAACTGACAAACAATTGCAATTGTGCCGAAGGCGTTCATTGCACAGAAGCCCAGCACCAGGCCAACCGCCGGACTGAGTTTAAAATATCATTGCCTGCATTGAACATTACTGAAGTCCCGGTCGATCTCAACAGGTACCGGGAAGGGGATACGTTGGATCTCCGGATGCTACCTGCTGATTTCTTTAAAAACTGCAATCATCGCATGCTTAGCGGACCCCTTGCTGAACTCCTGAATTCTTCAAGCCTTCTCCCACCAGAGCAGAATCCCAACCTCCTCTATACAGTTCAGATCGGCGCTTTTTCATATCTAAAACCTCACTTTAATAACCTGAACGATGTGATGAGCTGTAAAGGAAGCGATGGTATCCTGAGATGTTTTGTCGGGAAGTTTTCCTCTAAGGTAGAAGCCATCTGGTACAGGGATCACCTGAGATCAGGTGAGTTTAAAGATGCATTTGTAACGGTGATGGATGAGAGGCATCAACCGTCAACTTCCGATCAGGTGGTCTATCTGAGTGAGAAATAAAAAAAGGCCTCTCATCAAGGCCTTTTTCCATTTTGTCATTTCCTGTCATTTCACAGGAACCTGTCTTAGAGTTTCAACGAGGAAATCCCAGAACTTCTGAACGGTTGCAATATTAACTTTTTCGTCCGGTGAATGTGGGTAACGGATGGTCGGACCGAAGGAAATCATATCCCAGTTGGGATAAACGCCACCCAGCAAACCACATTCGAGGCCGGCATGAATGGCTTTTATTTCCGGCACATTTCCGTATTTCTTCTGGTAAATGTCCTGCATCGCTTTAAGGATGGGTGAATCTGGGTTGGGTTTCCAACCAGGATACTGTCCGTCAAAATTGACCTCAGCGCCTGCAAGTTCGAAAATGCTTTGCATCATATGCTCAAGGTCCCGCTTGGCAGAATCGACAGAGCTGCGGAGCAAACAATGTACATGGATGGTATTGTTCTCTGATTTGACAATTGCGAGGTTGGTGGAAGTTTCTACCAGCCCCGGCATTTCGTTGCTCATCCGCATCACCCCGTTCGGGCAGCCATAAATTGCGCCGATCAGGTTGCATTGTGTTTTTTCATCCATCATACTTTTCGGAACATCCACAGGAACGACATCCATTTTCAAGTCGGGTTCTACTGCAGATAATTCTTTCCGGATCGTTTCGGCAAATCCCGGCAGGCATTTCAGAAAATCATCCTTTTTATCCGGCGGGATCGTAATGATGGCAAACGATTCCCTTGGAATGGCGTTGCGGAGGCTGCCTCCGTCGACAGATGAAAGGCGCAGTCCGTGTTTCTTTTCAGCATGCCATAGGAAGCGGAAAAGCACCTTATTTGAATTTCCACGACCGAGGTGAATATCCACGCCGCTATGTCCACCCTTGAGTCCGGTAACACTAAGTTTGTAAGCTGCAACACCGGGATCGGCCGGGACTTCGGAATATGTAAACTTCATATTTGCATTGGTTCCGCCGGCACAACCGATGTATAATTCTCCTTCGTCTTCTGAATCGAGGTTCATCAGGATATCTCCCTTCAGGAGTCCGGATTTCAATCCAAATGCACCGGTCATGCCGGTTTCCTCATCGCAGGTAAAGAGCGCTTCAACAGGCCCGTGTGGTATGTCTTTGGATTCGAGGATCGCAAGTGCGGCAGCAACACCCATTCCGTTATCTGCTCCCAGGGTAGTTCCTTTTGCTTTCACCCATTCACCGTCAACAACAGCATCAATGGGATCTTTTTCAAAATCATGAACTTTATCGCTGTTCTTCTGGGGAACCATATCGAGATGCCCTTGAAGAATAACGCCTTTCCGTTTCTCCATGCCGGGAGTGGCTGGTTTGCGGATGATGACATTACCGACTTCATCAGTAATGGTTTCCAGTCCAAGGCTTTTTCCGAAATTCACAACAAATTCCTGGACTTGAACTTCTTTTTTTGATGGTCTGGGTATTTGAGTCAGGCTGTAAAAATTTTTCCATAAAGCCTTTGGCTCCAGATTCAGGATGTCTTTACTCATATTCGATGTTCCTCCATTATTTATAAATAGTTGATTGATTTGATTTCAGCCCAAATATAGGAAATTATTTGCCTTGTTCCTGTTTTTTTTCCTTTATGATCTCACGGAAGGTGATGTAGCGTTGCTGGTAGAGCAGCGAAAGAAACTGTGTAACCCGTTTTTCTGTTTCTTCGGGAGGATAAAGTTTCTCCGGATAGGTTGCTTGTACACGGCAGCAAAGTTCATTCACGTTGATGATCCCGTCGACCTGGAGCCAGATTGCTGAACCCATTTCATCCAGGTGGATCCTGATAAATTCCTGTTTCCAGTGTGGCTGAAGAGCCCTTTTCCATATAGGATGCCTGAATCTTGGCATCAGGATATCCACTTTGCCGTCTTCCCGGGTTTCAAATTCCATCTGCCTCAACGGTATCATGTCGAGGTAATTGGCTTTTTTCAGGATTTTCCTTCGTTGAAAAAAATTCAATGCTGTCGTTTTTGAACATAAGACCTCAAAGGTGGACTGAAACCTTTGAGGTCTTGAAATGCCTGTTAAGTCTGTGAGTTTCTACATCCCTGCCGCAGGTGGTGCGGGTTCATCCGGTTTACCTGCGTTTTTTAACGGTATCTGGGTTAAAATATATGCGATTATTGCAAGGACGATAAAACTGATATAGAAGGTCGGGTTCTTGAAGAAGCTGAAATAATTGTAGAGGAAGATATTGAATGCCGCGAATATCGCGATGACAAGACCCATAAGGGCTTCGCCCGCAATAAGGCCTGAGGCCAGCAACACTCCGGTATTTTCGATCCTGATCTTCTGTGCAGGATTATGTTTCCTCTTGTCAGAAATGAGATCAACCAATCCTTTGATGAGTCCGCCGACAAAAATGGCGAAGGTTGTTTCAATCGGAAGGTACATCCCTACGCTGACCAGCATCGGGCTTTTCACTTGCATCAGAATGAAGGCAGCTCCCATCAGCATCCCGGCGATGATCAAAGGCCAGGCCATCTGTCCCTGGACGATACCGCGGGATAGGATAGCCATCAGGCTGGCCTGGGGAGCCGGAAGGTTCTTGCTGCCGAAACCACCCTGGTACCCGAGGTTTTTGCCGCTGGCGATGTCGCCTTCATTGAGGTAAGCAAGAACAACAAACATAACGGCACCGGCAAGGATAACGCCGAGAATATCACCCACCTGCATTCTCCAGGGGGTACCACCCAGAATATGTCCTGCCTTAAGGTCTTGCAGCATTTCTCCGGCAACAGCAGCCGAAACACAAACGATAGCGGCAACACCCAGCACAGTTGCAACACCGGCTTCTTTCTGAACTCCCAACGCGACAAGGATCAGGGCAGTCACCACCAATGCAGTCAGGGTAAGACCGCTGATCGGGTTATTACTCGAACCCATGATCCCGACAAGGTACCCGGAAACGGAGGCGAAGAAGAATGCGAGTATGATCATAACGGTAGCTGCCACGGCAGAGATAAGGATACCGGCATCAAAGATGAAATAGGTTATGCAGAAGGTAAGGAGTGCAACGGTTGCAATTCCGACCATGATCCAGCCAAAGCTGATGTCTTTTTCATTTCTCGGGACATGATGTTCGATCCCGGTAGCGGCTTTCTTGACGTCCTTAATGGAACGGGCGATACCGGTGGAAAGGCTTTTACGCATCCTGAACAAAGTGAATGCAGCACTCACGAGCATTCCGCCGATGGCAATCGGACGGATGATGAATCTCCATATCTGAACGATCTGGTAGCCCGGATCGGAAACTTTGGCCATAGCTGCATTCATTGTCATCGTGGCATCCTTACTCATAAGAAAAGACGCCCATGAAGTCAGATCGACATTCGGGATCAGGAAATACATGATCATCGGGGCCAACAGTCCCCATGCCAGAAGACCACCGCTGAAGTTCAACGCTCCGAGCCTGGGCCCAATGATATACCCGACACCAATATATGCCGGACTTACGCCAGGTGAACTCAGAAGCATCCCTCCATTACCCTGGAAAACAGTACCGTTAATGGTTTGTTTACCGAATATGATGAATTTTTCCCAGAGGTACTGGAACAATTTCAATTCACCCAGGATCTTAATAAGTCCGCCCAATCCCATAGCGGCAAAGAGGAATTTTGAACCGCCTGCACCGGCCTGTCCAGCCTTGTGAATTTCAGAGGCAGCCACCGACTCGGGGAAAGGGAGTTCGGCATCCTCCACCATCACCCTGCGGAGGAGGGCAACGAACATAATACCAAGTACACCTCCGGCGATAAGGATCAATGTGGAGGTAATGTAATGACCAGGAGTAAAGAATTCACTCCAGATCCCGGAGACGAAGAATGCGGGTAATGTGAAAATAGCGCCAGCGGCAACAGATTCCCCGATGGAACCTACCGTACGAGCGAAGTTCTCTTCCAGAATCGATCCTTTGACCAGTTTCAGGATCGCCATGCCCAGAACGGCAGCGGGATATGTTGCGGCAATGGTCATACCGGCCCTAAGCCCCAGGTAAGCATTGGCAGCGCCGAGAATAACGGCAAAGAACAGACCAATGATAAGGGCCCGGATGGTAAATTCTTTCATGTTTGTCTCCGCCGAGACAAAGGGAACGTACTTTTTGTGTTCGGCCATAGTTTTTTCCTTTTTAGGATTAATGATGATGGAAATTTTCAGCTAATTAATAAAAAATCCATGAGATGGACAACGAATATTTTTCCAACC
>PLMO01000093.1 GCA_003142515.1 Bacteroidales bacterium | reverse complement strand
TGTAAACTGCGAAACTTGAGTTAGTATATCGGCTTAGCATCCTGAACCATAAAAAACTTTCTCATCTGCTTTTGGTTTATTTGGATCCTGATACATAATATCTTTCAACCAAATGGGGTATGCAGGAGTTTCTTTCTTTTCAAGAATATCCTGCCATTCCTCATCAGTCAACCTGACATTAAGAGGACGAACAAATTCAAAATAACTGAATGATGCTCCCTTGGTTAAATAGAGATACCCCCCGATATTTACAATAACATAAATATCATTAGCCTTTCCGGTTGCAATATGAAGGATTCCGTCTTTAGGACAATCATCCACATTACGTGTATAAATATCCGCAACAATGGCGATTGATTTATCCGGGCCCTGGACATCTTCCCAATTATCTAAACTCTTTTCAGGTTCAACAATAGATAAAGACAAATTTTCGAAACTAGCACCAATTGCTTTAATAGTCCAATATTCCTGCTCTGCCAACTGTTCACCTTTCAACTCTCTTTCGGAAGCGGAAAGTAAAAATTCAGCCTGTTCTCTTATACTTATTGTTTTTGAACGTATATCGGTAGTAAAAAGCTGGTTACGTTCAAGCATATTTTCCGTAAGCTGAATCAGTTCAATGATCTTTTTCCAGAATTTCAAGTTGGGCTCCACATATCCAACAACAGTTGGCGGTGGAGGACCTCCTCCGCCGCACTCTGCGGACATCGGTTGCTCGCCATACAGGATAGCATCATGTTTAAGTTCAGCCCAGGAAGCCAATGATGTATTCAAATTTTTCTTGGCCCATGCATCGGTTTGCATGTAGGAAGGATAGTCTTTATCTTTTGAATTTAGTGTAAACAAGCAATCCATCCATTTGTTGTAGACAGCATTATTCCAGCCCTTGTAATCAGCAAATTTATCCTTTAGTAATTTTAAGTTTGAATTATACTTGTCCCACTGTTCACCTTCCTTATACGTATTGTTTAAAATGTCTTCTGCTGAAGAAACCCCAAAAGCAGCAAATATGTCCAGACCCTTCGGGTATGCTCTTTCGGCGTTGATCCTGACATCGACCAATTCCTGCAAAATTTCATTATCAACCAGGTATCGCTGCGGTATGAAGTTGATTTTATCAGGACATGTTTTTTGAATTTTGGGTTTAATGCGGTTCTTCGCCTCCTTTATTTGATTCAAGTATTTATCAACTTTTTCAATGGTCTTAGCACTGATTGCTTCTTCCTCACTGGAAACACCTTCCTTCTTAATAAAATCTGCAATATCGAGAACCGACAGGTTATCAGGTTCACCAATAAGGAAAGAAATGGGTTCATATAGATTCCTGTATAATGTGGATAAAGCAATATCATCAGATGTTTTCCCATTATTCAGAATATAAGCAAGGAAAACAGCCCTGGTCAGCTGCGTTTTATCTTCCCGGCAGAAAGGAACAATCTGAAGCCACATCATTGCTTTGAAATAGTTTGTCAGCTCCGGGGTCCTGGTATAATTTCCACGGGGTTTGAACAGACTGTAAGGGAAATAAATTATCGGGTAGTTTAAGAATTGTGAATTGGCATCCTGGGCTTGATTAATATTGATGAGTTCACTGTTAAAATCATTTCTGTAGTTTGCAGGAATGATTTGTTTATTCCCCGAAATTAAAAAATCGGGTACGGCTGCATAAACTTCGCAATATTCTGCAATATCTTTCAACTGCTGATTCTCTGTGGATATGTCAGTATTATTACATTCTTTATAAATTCCCCGGCTAAGGTTTTCTACGATCGGAGTAAGTTTCTCCGTTTCAATGGATTTCATCAGGTATGAAAAGTACATATGGAAAAGCTGCAAATAAAGATCCGTCGTAACGAAATTCGGGATTTCCTTATAATCATTTTCTTCATATCCATGAAATAGCTGGATTTTATCACTTGGGATCAGCACAAAATTATTCTGATCCAACTTATGAAGAAATTCAGCAGGTAATTTCTCGAACTGAAACAGGTTAACCACATTATGTAAATTGGCTAAATTCCTGCTATTCCCTTCTTTATAGTTACTGTTTAACGCTGTTTTTTCCAGTTCAACCGTTTTATCAACAAAGGCTTTCTCTTCTGAAGAAAGCGTTATCCATGAATTCAAGTCAACATCTTCATGTTTGTAAAACTGATTCTCCATCAACGTATCATACCATTTTGTACGCGATGAAAAATAGCCTCTTAAATCGGCTTCCATAAAACAGTAACCATGTCGGGCAAATACACAACTTCTTAGGATCCTCAGCTCAGGCAAGGATTTTCCCGACAGATCCTGGTTCAGATCAATATTGAAAATGGTATCCATCTTTAGCGAGTCCGGTATTTGAAATGTATCATGGGTAACAATAATTGTTGGAAGAAAAGATGCATCAAAACGGGTTAATTTTGATTTATTTAGATGCTGCCGGCAACCCCAGAGACTAATGCACATGAGGACCATAAATAAAACCCTGACGTTTTGGTTCATATAAGTTTGTATTAAGAATTTTATATGCCTGATAGATTGTTCTTTCTCTTGCAAGATAATGCATAAATCCTAATCCAAAACCAATCCAATGATATTCGGCGACTAAATAGGATTGGTCTTTTTCTGATTCAATTGTCCTGACAACACCTTCTGATTTACATTTTACAAATTTAAAATCAACAAGAGGTTGAGATACCCTTGAACCAAGCCATAATGGTCTTATATCCCCTTCAAATAATTTGAAAATAAAAAGTCTTTTTCTTGAAACAGGATCAAAACGGGTGGATTTAATAACTCCAACCAAGATATCAGTTGAATTATCATTATTAACGTCTCCTGTATCAATTTTAAATACATCGTATTTTAAAGGCCATGAATTGGTGAAAATTAATTTATTTTTTTTAAAAACATCAGCAATAATCAGGAAATCCTTTTTGCCCTTCCGCTCAATATGGAGATTTATTATTTGGCTGTTATTTTTAATTGAAAAGTTTGATTTATTAACACGAGAGAGTTTGTTTCCGGAGTATAAAGAAAAGAAAGCAACCCCTGCAAAAACAATGAACAGTATTGTTAAGATGTATTTTCTTTGTTCTTTATTAATCATTAATCAAACTTACAATAAAAAAACAATACATGATTAATGCAAATTTGCAACTCAGCCTCCTGATGTGCCCTATGTGCCTATTGTAGTAAAAAATTTGATTAACCCTTTCCCTGCATGAATGTGATAAAAATCGTTTCCTTGGCTTCCATTTCGTGAATTATTTGTACTTTTACACTCTAAAAACGCTGTTTTTCCAATTGATACGATGCGTGTTTAGATTTATTCTAATTTGATTTTCAATGGAATCCGACTCCAACAAAATAATAGATTCGTTTACCCGGGGTGACTATAAATTCGGTTTTATCACGGACATTGAAACGGATATGGCCCCAAAAGGGTTAAATGAAGATATCATCCGCTTCATATCTGCAAAAAAGAACGAACCGGAATTCATGCTGGAATTCCGCCTGAAAGCGTACCGTCACTGGCTGACCATGAAAATGCCCGGATGGGCTAACCTGAAAGTTCCACCCATCGATTTCCAGAATATCATTTATTATGCTGCCCCGAAAAAGAAAAAACAACTTGCCGGTCTGGATGAAGTGGACCCGGAATTACTGGATACTTTCAGCAGGCTTGGCATCTCTCTCGAAGAACAAAAGAAACTCAGCGGGGTAGCCGTGGATGCTGTGATGGACAGCGTTTCGGTCAAGACTACTTTCACAGATACCCTTTCAAAGCTGGGAATTATCTTTTGTTCCTTCAGCGAAGCCGTTCAGAAACATCCCGACCTTGTAAAACAATACATGGGATCGGTGGTTCCTTATACTGATAACTTTTTTGCCACACTGAACTCCGCCGTATTCACCGACGGTTCATTCTGCTTTATTCCCAAAGGCGTTCACTGTCCTGTTGAACTTTCTACCTACTTCAGGATCAACGCCGCTAACACCGGCCAGTTTGAACGAACCCTGATCATCGCAGAGGAAGGCGCTTACGTGAGCTACATGGAAGGCTGTACAGCGCCCCAGCGTGACGAAAACCAGCTTCATGCCGCCATTGTCGAGATCGTTGCCCTGAAGGATGCCCAGGTGAAATATTCCACCGTTCAGAATTGGTATCCCGGAAATAAAAAAGGCGAAGGAGGCATCTTCAACTTCGTTACCAAAAGAGGCATCTGTAAAGGAAGCAGCTCCAAGATCTCCTGGACACAAGTGGAAACCGGTTCTGCCATTACCTGGAAATACCCCAGCTGCATCCTGCTCGGCGATAACTCGATAGGCGAATTTTATTCGGTAGCCGTTACCAACAATATGCAGCAGGCCGATACCGGAACCAAAATGCAGCATCTTGGAAAAAATACAAAAAGCACCATCATATCCAAGGGCATCTCTGCAGGCCATGGCAACAATAGTTACCGGGGGTTGGTAAGGATCGCGAAGAATGCCGTCAATTCACGGAATTATTCCCAGTGCGACTCTCTCCTCCTGGGCGATAAATGCGGGGCACATACATTTCCCTACATCCAGGTAGAAAACAAATCTTCCATCGTTGAACATGAAGCCACAACTTCAAAAATATCAGAGGACCAACTCTTTTATTGCCAGCAACGGGGTATCGGCATGGAAAGCGCAATCGGACTCATTGTAAACGGCTATGCAAAAGAAGTGCTGAAACAACTCCCGATGGAATTTGCCGTGGAAGCGCAGAAGTTGCTTTCTATCAGTCTGGAAGGGAGTGTTGGNNAATCTTCATGCTTCCATTAACGGAAAAGAGATCCTCCGGGGGATCAACCTTGAAGTGAATAAAGGAGAGGTCCATGCCATCATGGGTCCGAATGGAACCGGCAAGAGTACGCTGGCATCCGTTATTGCAGGCAGGGAAGTATTTGAGGTAACCGAAGGTGAGATCACATATAAAGGAAAGAACTTACTGAAACTCCCCACTGAAGACCGTGCCAGGGAAGGAATATTTATCGGTTTCCAATACCCGGTTGAGATTCCCGGTGTCAGCATCACGAATTTTATGCGCACTGCTGTGAATGAGCAGCGGAAATACAAAGGATTGGATCCTGTCTCTGCAGTGGAATTTCTGAAGATGATGGAAGAAAACAAACGCCTCGTCGAGATTCAGTCGAACCTCACCAACCGTTCGGTAAATGAGGGATTTTCGGGTGGAGAAAAGAAAAAGAACGAGATCTTCCAGATGGCCATGCTTGAACCTACCCTGGCGATCCTCGATGAAACCGATTCCGGGTTGGATATCGATGCCCTGCGCATCGTAGCCAATGGCGTAAATAAACTCCGTACAAAAGAAAACGCCTTCATGATCATCACACACTACCAGCGTTTGCTGGATTACATCGTTCCCGATTTTGTGCATGTGCTCTTCGAAGGAAGGATCGTCAAGACGGGGCATAAGGAACTGGCATTTGAACTGGAAGAAAAAGGCTATGACTGGATCAAGAAAGAATTTGAATAAATCATTCCGGATAAAAGAGAGGTAAGATGGCAACAGAGCTCAAAGAGATCATTACAAAAGAAAGGATGATCACCCTTTTTGAGAAGAACCGGAAGGAGATTTTCAAAAATGACCCGGAACCAGTAAGCCGGCTCCGGCATAAAGCATTTGATTCCTTCACTGAACTGGGGTTTCCGAATATCCGTATGGAAGAATGGCGGAATACCGACCTGAAGGAATGGCTGGGGAAAAAATACGACTATCATTTTCATCCCCTTCCCGGGATGGATGTCCAAAAAATTTTTCGCTGTAATATTCCGCACCTCGATACAGCCATTATCGGGCAAATGAATGGCTGGTATGTTTCCAAAGATGTTCCATTGATCCGTCTGGGGAACGGCATGATCCTGGGAAGTCTTGCACAGGCATTCAAAGAATACCCGGAGATCACCGGACAACATTACGGAAAATATACCGGAAGCGGCAATAACAGCCTCACCGACCTGAATACGGCCTTTGCCCAGGATGGTATTTTTATCTATGTCCCTGATAATATTCACAGTACCAAGCCTATCCAGCTGATCAATGTGATCCAGCACGATGAAAATATTTTCCTCCAATCGCGGAACCTGATCCTGCTAGGAAAGAATGCACGGCTTTCATTAGTCCATTGCGATGATTCATATAACCACCAGGCCAGCTTTTCAAATATCGTCACAGAAGTACACCTTGATGAAGGCGCTTTCCTGGATCATTACAAGCTGCAGAACCTGAACAATAACTCCACGCTGATCAGCAACACGGAATTCCAGTTGGAGAAAGATGCCGGACTCGTTTCGAATTTCATTACGCTGAATGGGGGAATGCTGCGGAACAATATCCGCGTCCTTTTTAACGGCCCTCATGGAACTGCCAATATTTACGGCTTGTACCTGATGGATCGCAAGCAGCACATCGACAACCACGTGTATGTGGATCATGCTGCCCCGGATTGCACGAGCGTGGAAATTTTCAAAGGCATCATGGATGAAAATTCAACCGGTGTTTTTAACGGTCATGTCTATGTTCGTAAAGATGCCCAGAAAACCAATGCTTACCAAGGCAACCGGAATATCTTACTGACGGATACCGCGAAGGTTAATTCGAAACCTTTCCTGGAAATTTATGCAGATGATGTTAAATGCAGCCATGGATCCGCCACAGGACAGCTCAACACCGAATCAATGTTCTACCTGATGCAGCGGGGGATCGGCCCTGAAAGCGCGCGGATGCTGCTGATGTTTGCATTTGCCGATGAAATTGTAGGCAAAATATCCATTCCTGAACTTCGTTTCCGTATTCAAGACATGGTGAAAAAACGTCTCCAGGGCGAACTGCAGATCTGTGAACAATGTGTGCTCCACTGCAGCACCCCGGAACACCCGATGGAGTTTGATATTGACCTGAGTAAGGTTTGACTGGCGGATAAGCGAAATAGCAAAATCGCGAAAAGCAAAAAGCGAAAACCTAATACCTAATACCTAATACCCAATACCAAGAAATAATTCATAATTCGTAATTCGTAGAATGAGTACATTTCCGGTAAAAAAGATCAGACTAGATTTCCCGATTCTGCATCAGAC
>PLMO01000141.1 GCA_003142515.1 Bacteroidales bacterium | reverse complement strand
AAGGTTCAAGGTTCAAGGTTCAATTATCAATTGTCAATTGTCAATTATCAATTAAATAAACTCGTTTTGCGCCAGGTAATCGATATCGATCTTCTTCTTGCCGGATGATCTCAGTTTCTCAATATATTTCCCGATAATATCACATTCTATATTCACTGCATCCCCGGTTTTTTTTGTGAGTACAGTTGTTACGGCCTGTGTATGGGGAATCACCGATACTACAAATGCCTGTCGGTCCACTTTAACTATTGTCAGGCTGATGCCATCAATAGCAACGGATCCCTTTTCCACGATGTATCGCAGGATCGGCTCCTCCGCAGCAATGGTTAACCAGACTGCATTTTCATCTTTCCGGATCCTGGTGAGGTCCCCGGTTCCGTCGATATGCCCGCTTACAATATGCCCTCCCAGCCGGTCGGAAAGACGCAATGCCCGCTCAAGGTTGACACTGTTCCCGGGTTTCAGTTTTCCGAATGTGGAGCGAAGCATGGTTTCAGGCATCACATCCATCGTGAAAGACGTGGGCGAAAATTCAGTTACCGTAAGGCATATCCCATCGGTATTGATGCTGTCGCCGATCTTCAGGCCTTCAAGGACTTTAACTGCAGAGATGACGACTCTTGCAGATCGTCCTCCAGCCCGGATACTTTTAATGATCCCTATTTCTTCAATAATTCCCGTAAACATAAAAACTCAAAGATTAAAACTATTTTGCTGCTTTTCTTTCAAAGCAAAGACGCAAAGACGCAAAAATTAAAATTCCATCAATTACTATTTAGCGTCTTCGCGACTTAGCGGTGTTTTTTTATTTTATTGATATACCCTTCAATCAGAATATCGGTTCCGATCTTCCTGTAATTCCAGTTCTTTATCACAATTGCATCCTCCATCGATGATAATCCCTTTCCTCCAACCGGTGAAGAAGCAACAGCTCCTCCAATGATCTTTGGCGCTATGAAGGATACCACTTTGTCAACGATCCCATTTATCAGTGCCGAGAAGGCTATCGTACTGCCGCCTTCCAACAGAACACTGTCAATGCCCATTTTCCCTAATGAAAACATAAGACAACCCAGATCTACCTTTTCCTCTTTCTTCGGGCAGACTAAAACCTGTGCACCCAACCTTTCCAGATCATGTTTTTTTGTCTTTTCAATTTTATCGGTGGTGGCAAGGATGACTAACTGGGGGTTCATTTTCAAAACTCTTGCTTCTAATGGAATTTTTCCGGTGGAATCAACGATGACCTTCAACGGATCTTTGTTCTTTTTCCGGATTCTCCGGGTATTGAGCAAAGGGTCGTCATATAGAACAGTGTTGATCCCAACCATTACAGCGCTATATTGCTGACGGAGTTCATGGACCTGTTTTCGTGAATCCTCACCGGATATCCACCGCGATGCATTTTCCACTGTGGCGATCTTCCCATCGAGTGTCATGGCTGTTTTCAGCGTACAAAAAGGCCTCCCGGTGACGATATACTTTACGAACTGCTCATTCATTTTCAAAATGGCTGCCTCTTCAATGCCGGTCGTTACTTCTATTCCTGCATCTTTGAGGATCTTCAACCCTTTCCCGTTCACCAGCGGATTGGGGTCCTTCATCCCTACTACAACTTTCCGTATCCCTTTTTCGATGATAGTACCGGTGCACGGCGGCGTTTTCCCCTGGTGAGAGCAAGGTTCCATGGTAACATACAAGGTTGCACCTTTAACGCTTCCCATCGCATTTTCAATGGCCATGACTTCCGCATGGGGGCCTCCGAAAAACGCATGGTACCCTTCCCCGATAATTCGTCCGTTCTTAACAATGACGGCGCCTACCAAAGGATTTGGGTTCACCCATCCTATCCCTCTTTTTGCAAGGGTTATCGCGCGCCTGAGGTATTTCTGATCTTCTTCCATTGAATATAAAAAAAACACCCTGAAGAATAGATCTACAGGGCTATGTTATTTTAAAATTGAAATATCACCAATTTTAAAATAATGTTCTTCTTCCATCCAGACTTTAACTGTCGGTTCCGGAATTTCACCGGCTCCACCTGTTTTCGTTTGAAAAAGGTTCGCGGACTGTACCGCCGATCGGGAATTTCACCCTGCCCTGAAGAAATTATTCGTAAAATAATGTTCCGTTTAGAAACACGGTAAACGGACTACAAAGATACTATTTTTTAAAAATTGTTAAGGTTTTCACAGTAATTTTAATTATTACAATGTTGAAAGACCTTATCCCTTATAAAATTTAAGACTCTTTAAAAAAAAGAAGCTGCCCTTTTGGGACGGATTCCTCTTTTATTGCGTACATCCCATCTTTACCCGGAATGACAGTCGTATGAATTATTGCAGCACCAGTTTGTTCGTTGTGGAGTNNTTCGGTATTTCTGATCCCGTGAATTACGAGGGTGAAAAGTCCATTTGTGGGATTGGGTGAAATGGTAATTCCGAAGACACCGGATGAATTATCTCCAATTCCTGCCGGAAATGTAAGGGTGATATGAACAATATCTGATGCAGTATCTGCACATGGTGCGAGGGGATATGCTTGTAAAGTAAGATCAACCCCGCCGTTATGTCTATCAACCTGTCCCGGATAATATAAGCTGGCAGGTATGCTGTCATTGCTGAAATATCCGTCACCATATGTCAGCCATTTAACGGAACTATAGAATGTAGCCGTTCCGGCTGCAAGTACGAAAGGTATCGTGTTCGCATAGGTAGCATCGGGGCCGGCATCGGCAGTAGGTGGGCTGGTGACAGTCACCATGGTTGTATCCGTTTTGGTAATGGTTCCGTCGTTCACTGCTGCAATATATTGCGAAGTAATTGTCGGCGTTACGGATGGATTTTGCTGAGTAGATGTATATCCTGGCGGGATCGAAGTCCAGGAATAGGTATAGGTTCCTGATCCGCCTGTTGCAATAGCATTTAGTTGGGATGATGTTCCCAAACAAACTACTGAAGGAATTGCAGTCGCATGAACGTTAAAAATGTCAGCAAAACTGAATGATGCAATCCTGGTTTTCCAACTAGCTTGTGAGGTAGTTGAATAATATTCATTGGTATACCAGAATGTACTGGGATTGGAAGGATCTACATCCAATGCACTATAATCTCCCCAGCGACTTGGAGTAGACCCTGTAAAGGTTTGGGAACCTCCTCCATTAAAAATACCTGATTCAGTTATTGTAAACTGATTCAATGAATCACTCGACATTCTTCCGGTATAATGGATAGATGGATACATAGTGGAGCTGGATATGGAAAATGCCAATCCCATGTTTCCTGCAGTATCCATCGCCATGCTGCCACACCAACGCGAATTCCCATCACCCGGAGCATAGGTGGCCTGCTGGTGGATGAACCAGGGGGTTGTTCCGGTTTTCCTGAATTCATACCAACGGATACCTGCTACGTTGCTGCCTGTATTTATAGTCGCATTGGTAACCATCGACCAATGATCGCTGAAAGAACGGAATTGCAAGCGATTCATGAGCGTGCACATATAAGACAAAGGATCCAGTTTTACACCCGTACCTGGTTGGGATATCCCCGCTCCATAACTAAAATATGAAAAAGGGATAATGTCTAACTGCAGGGTCTGAGCAAATGTAGAGTTAGTTGGGGTAGTCCAGTCAGCATGAAACTCATAAAATTTCATTTTTGATGTTGAAGACCATGCAAAATAGCCGGGAGTTCCGTCTGGTGGGAAAGTACCATCGCAATCTGCAGGAAGACCATGGTATAGCGAGCCGTTACTGATCGGGAAGTAGATCATGGAAGCGGCAGTATCTCCGGCCAGCATTTTTGTACGGTCGAAGGCGCCGGCACCGGGTCCTACAAAATTATTTCCAATGAAGCGATTCACACAGATATAGTAAGCGTCCGGCCATACACCAAATTTCGGATAGTCAGGGAAGTCAGTAAAATTATACTGGTAACGGTACCATGAACCGGTCGGATCATTGGTTTGTGAAATACCAACGTTTTCATAATACGGACCGCTACCGGGTACTGAAAACTGGCTGATAAGCCATCTGTCGGCTTGTTCATCATACAACACAATTCCGTCGCCATCATTTGAATTATGTGGCATCCCGTTCCAAATCTGGCTTGTATTGTATGGCCCTAGGAGCTTCACACCGCTTTTATTATATACGGCATATCTGCAGTTGACAATCTGCATGTAATTATTTGGACCAACGTCACCGGCAGGATCCGGAGGTATCAAGCCACTGGCGCCCGTCCCGTCAAAGTTCTGTATTGTGGTATCCGTGTAGGTTTCACCAAGATTAGTTTGAACGTTGGGGTCACTATAAATTACATCGGGATTATTATTTGGCAAGAGGTTTGCCGGAAAAAGATGGTTTATCACCATCCCGTCTTTCCAACTCCTGTCTATCTTGGCATTGGGATCCTGGTACATGTCCCTCAAAGGAGGTGAAATATCAAAATAACTGGGTTTAATCACGATGGGTTTCCCCACATTGGTTTGTGTTTGCTGTGCCTGACTTGCATTTACCAGAAACAAGAAACCGATAAAAAGGTAAAGGATTTTTTTCATGTGATCTGTTTAAAATATTTGGCACAAAGTTAATCGTTTTTTTAAATCCTTCCGATGTTTTTAATGATTTTCAACTTTAGTCCGGGATCATTGATACTGAAGCAAATCCGTTCAAAGAACTTTTTGGGATGATATTTTTATAAAGGTGCTGGGGACACGCTATGATTTACGATTGGATGATTTGTGTGGGCTTAATAATTTTTTTTCACCGCTACACCAAGACGTTAAAAAAAGCATTTTATTATATTACCTTTTCAGTTTAGTCCGATTAATGTATTGAAAAGGGCAAGTGTCTTTTTCTCGCAAAGTGTCCCACCTATAGAAACTTATAGGA
>PLMO01000126.1 GCA_003142515.1 Bacteroidales bacterium | reverse complement strand
TCGTTTACTTTGTGTTTGCATAGATCTTCAGATTAAGTTAAACAATGAGGTTGTTTTTTACTTAGTCAAAATTAGAAGATCTATGCTTTTTCAAACATACGATCTATTTACTATATCTTTGTCGCAATGAATCCCCTCAAACGCCTTGCAGGCCAGACGGCTGTTTATGGACTTCCCAGTATCCTTGGCCGGATCCTTGGTTACCTTCTCGTTCCCTTATATACAAGGGTATTCTGGCCCGGAGATTACGGAACCGTAAATGTATTCTATGCTTATGCATCTTTCCTGATGGTCATACTGACCTATGGTATGGAAACGGCATTTTTCCGGTTTAACGAAGCGGAAGAAAATAAGGAAAAGGTATTCAGCGCGGGGATGATCTCCCTGGTGGTTTCATCCCTAGTATTTCTTTTCGTCACATCGGTCTTTGCACAACCGGTTGCCCGGTGGATCGATTACCCGGATCACAAGGAATATGTTATCTGGTTTGCCTGGATGCTTTCGCTCGACGCGCTTTCGGCCATTCCCTTTGCCAGGTTGCGTTCACAGAATAAAGCAAGGCGGTTTGCCACCATCAAATTCATCAACATCTTCATCAATATCGGGTTAAACCTTTTCTTCCTCCTTCTTTGCCCGTATCTGGTGAATCATCTCAAAGAAGGGCCTGTTACGAAAATACTTCATCTCGTGTACCGGAGTGACTGGCGGATCGAATACATCTTCATCTCCAACCTCATTGCCAGCGCTGCTACCCTGATCCTGTTGATTCCTCAGTATTCCGGTTTGCGATGGCAGATCGACAAAAAACTCTGGAGGAGAATGATCATCTATGCTTTTCCCTTGTTGTTTGCCGGAATGGCCGGAATGGTCAATGAAACCTTTGACCGTTTATTGCTCCGTTACCTGCTGCCGGAAAACATTGCCTCCTACCAGGTTGGGATCTACAGCGCATGTTACAAGATCTCCATCCTGATGACCATTTTCATCCAGGCTTACAAATATGCGGCTGAGCCTTTCTTTTTTGCACAGGCCAAAGAAAAAGACGCAAAGATGGTGTATGCGAAGATCATGGATTATTTCATCATCACGGTTTCGCTGATCTTTCTTGCAACCATGTTATACCTGAATGATTTTATCATGCGCGTCCTGGTAGGAAAACACTATTGGGAAGGGAAAGGAGTGATTCCAATCCTGATGATGGCAAACCTGTTCCTCGGGGTTTATTACAATCTTTCCATCTGGTACAAACTTACTTCAAAAACCCTTTGGGGCGCCTGGCTTTCCGTGATCGGCGCCGTGATCACGCTGTCCCTGAATTTCTGGTGGATACCGCTGAGCCCTGATCACCTCATTTATGGTTACCTGGGATCAGCCTGGGCAACCTTCATTTGCTATGGCGCCATGATGGTCCTTTCGTACCTGATCGGCCAGAAATATTTTCCGGTGCCCTATAACCTTATGAAGTTTTTCGGGTATCTTGGACTTTCTGTCCTGCTTTATGTCATCAGCGTTCTTGTGACCGTTGAACCAGCAATTCTACGGATCACTTTTCATACCCTTCTCCTTTTGGTTTTTGCCGGTGTGGCATGGCGTATTGAAAAGCCAGGACTGGCAAAGGTCTTCTAACCCAATATTTTTATTAATTTTGCGTTTCATTTCCCAACAATGAAGATCAGGATTGTAAACCATTCCAGGCATTCTTTGCCATCCTATGAAACTCTTGCTTCTGCAGGGATGGATCTCCGCGCGAACCTGGCGGAAGATATCCTGCTGAAACCCTTGGNNGAAGTGGTCTGGCAATCAAAAAAGGGATCACAGTGCTGAATACACCCGGGACCATTGATGCCGATTACCGGGGCGAAGTGATGGTGATACTGGTTAACCTTTCGGCGGAGGAGTATTGGGTTCATGACGGGGAACGGATTGCACAGATGATCATTTCAAGGCATGAAAAGGCCGAATGGGAAGAGGTTGTCGAATTGAAAGAAACAAAAAGAGGTGCCGGGGGATTCGGGCATACAGGCGGCAATTAAAAATTAAAAATTACGAATTACGAATGAAGAAAGCCTTAATTATATTGATTGGTGTTTTGCTGCTGGTTTGTTCCTTTTCCGATTCATATGGGTTAACCAGTCATAAAGAGAAAAAAAAACATAAAACGGATCAATCACACCAAGCCAGGGTTGTTTCGAACATTTCGATGCTGATTGAAGCAAAGAAGAACGAGATCACCGGCAATGAAGAAAAAGCCGAAGAACTTTTCAGGCAATACATCAATAAATACCCGGATGACGCGACGGCCTATTTTGAACTTGCCCGGATCGTCGCAAACAAAAAACAGGTACATGAAGCAGCTGATCTGGCCGGCAACGCGGTAAAGCTTGACCCTTCAAATAGTTGGTACCAGCTATTTTATGCGGAAGTGTTACAGCTTGATGGCAAATACAAGGATGCCATCTCGGTTTATGAGCGGATTACAGAAAAAAATCCCGATAATCTTGATTATTATTACCAGTTGGCAGCCCTTTACCTGTCGACCGAAAAATATCCCGATGCAGTAAAAGTTTACGATAAGATCGAAAATAAAGTCGGCATCTCAGAAGAGATCAGCCTTCAAAAAGAAAAGATCTACCTTCTTCTGAATGATCTGCCGAAAGCACAGCACGAACTGGAGACCCTGGTTGCAGCCTATCCCGACGATACCCATTATCTCTCGATCCTGGCTGAGTTTTTTATGAATAATAAGATGCAGGACAAAGGACTGGAAACCTATCGTAAGATACAGCAAGCCGATCCGGAAAATCCTTACGTGCATATGTCGATGGCTGATTATTACCGGAAAAACGGTGAAAAACAAAAAGCCTTCGAAGAGCTGAAACTGGGATTTGCAAATCCGAATCTTGACATCGACTCGAAAGTGAATATTCTCCTTTCCTTTTTCAATATCAACCAGTTGCCGGAGGATTCCAAAGCAATGGTGTTTGAGCTGACCCGGATCCTTACCAGCGTTCACCCCAACGATCCCAAGGCACACTCGATCTATGGGGATTTCCTGGTACAGGATAAAAAAAATGAAGAAGCACGGGAAGAATACCTGAAAGTCATCGCCCTCGACAGCAGCAAATTTGTTGTTTGGGAAGAAATCCTGCGCCTTGACCTTGTTCTTGAGAAATACGACCACCTGGTTNNGGCTGCTTCCAGCAGAAAAAATACGAGGATGCGGTAAAGGTCTTTAACCGAGGACTGAAACTGGTGGCTGATAATGATGAATTGCTCTCCGAGTTCTATATGTACCTTGGCGACAGCTATCATTCCTTAAAGGATACATCCGAATCGGATAAGGCTTACGAGAAATCACTCTCGATCAAAAATGACAATGCCTATGTCCTGAATAATTATGCCTATTACCTGTCGCTTCGTAACCGCGACCTCGAAAAGGCAGAAACCATGTCGAAAAAAGCCGTCACGCTGGATCCGAAAAATTCTTCTTTCCAGGATACATATGGATGGGTGCTTTACAAACTTCAGCGGTATGATGATGCCAGGACCTGGGTGGGCAAAGCCCTGGAAGATAAAGACTCGGTGAGCGCTGAAGTCATGGAACATTATGGAGATATTCTTTTCAAACTGGGCGAAGCCGGACAGGCACTTGAATATTGGCAAAAGGCAAAGGCCAGGGGACCCGGATCGGCTTTGCTCGATAAAAAAATCGCAGAGAAGAAACTCTATGAATGATAGGATTTTCTAATCTTAATATTATAGCTATCTGTAATAACAATGAGTAAAATCAAACAACCCTTTTTCATTCTTCCATTTTCCTTCCTTTTGTTGCTGATCATCCTTGCTTCCTGCAGCACCCAGCGAAAGATCATCAAAGCACCGATCAAAGAAGAAGGTGCGGATTACCTTTTTAAAAAGCTCAAGGAACACGAACTTCAATATCACTGGTTCACGGCAAAATTTTTTGCAGAATACTCAAATAAAGGACAAACGAGTTCCTTTAACGGGCAGATCCGGATCCGGAAGGACAGTGTAATCTGGCTTTCTTTTTCACCGGCCTTTGGGATTGAGGTCTTCCGGATGATGTTGACCCAGGATTCTGTTAAATTTATCAACCGGATGAACAATACTTTTTTTGCAGGGGATTACAATTATGTGAACCATTACCTCAACACTAATATTGATTTCGATATCCTTCAATCATTCCTGACGGGGAATGATCTCTCGTTTTATGAAAACGGAAAATTCAGGGCAGGAATTGACAACGGAATCTATAAACTGGTGACGGCAGAACGCATGAAGCTGAAGAAATTTGTCAGGAACAGCCAGGAAAATCTGAGGGTGCTGATTCAGACTATATGGATTGACCCGGAAAGTTTCAAGATCACCCATGCGGATGTGAAAGAAATCAGGGAACCGAACATCCAGTTGGAAGCACGGTATTCTTCGTTTGAAGAAATCGAAAACCAGCTTTTCCCGAAGGATATGTCATTTGATATTTCAGCAGATAATAACCTCTCTGTCACAGTCAGTTTCAAGAAGATCACCTTTAACATAGCCCAGGCGTTTCCATTTAAAATCCCGCAGAGCTATCACCCGGTAAAGTGAACCTGCANNTCCTTTTCCCGTTTTTATCCTTTTCACAGGAATCAAAAGAAAAACTCCAGAAAACAAAAAAACAACTGGAAGAAGATATCCGGTATACCACCAGGTTGCTGGAAGAAACCCACCAGACAAAACAGAATTCACTCAACAAAGTTATCCTGCTGAACAGGCAGATTGAAAAACGGCAATCGCTGATCAGTGCTATTTCAGGGGAAGTCGACCAGATCCAGGTACAGATGGAGCTCCAGCGCATGCATATTTCAACGCTTTCGGAGGAGCTTAAAAAAATGAAAAACGAATATGCCCGGATGATCTATTATGCCTATAAAAACCTGAATGCTTATAACCGTTTGCTTTTTATCTTTTCGGCAGAGGATTTTAACCAGGCCTACCGCAGGTTGCTTTACTACCAGCAATACAGCGCTTACCGGAGAACGCAGGCGGAACTGATCCGGGATGCTCAGATGACAATAGACCGGAAACAAAAGGAACTCGAGGAAACGAAACAACAAAAATTAACGCTGGCACGGTCGGAAGAATCTGAAAAAGGGCATTTGACGCAGGAAAAGGAAGAAAAAGATAAAACCGTTCAACAGTTAAGCCTGAAGGAAAAGGAACTGGAATCTGCGTTGCGGGAAAAACAGAAAACAGCAGAAAAACTCGAACGGGAGATTGAAAAACTCATTGCTGCGGAGATCAAAGCTGCTGCCGAAAGAGCGAAGAGAGCCGATAACCGGAATGCAAAAACAAAAATGAAAACGGTCAGCACTGAGATCCTGCTCACCAATGATGAACAGGTATTATCCAGCTCGTTTGCTTCCAATAAAGGGAAACTGCCGTGGCCTTCGGAACATGGAGTGATCACAGGGAGATTCGGCGAGCACCCTCACCCGGTACTTAAGTATGTGAAAGTGAAAAATAACGGTATTGATATTTCCACCGAGAAAGGAGCTTTGGTCAGAACAGTTTTTAACGGGAAAGTGAGCCGGGTGATGTCGTTTCCCAACCTCAACAAGGTAGTGATCATCCGGCACGGGGAATATCTTACAGTCTATTCCAACCTGGAAGAGGTCAATGTGAAAGATGGACAAACGGTGACGACCAAACAACTGATCGGCAAGATCCACACCAACCCGGAAGATTCAAAGACTGATCTTCATTTTGAAATATGGCTTGGAAAATCCACACAGGATCCGCAGGAGTGGCTTTCGGGCGCTAATTAAAACTGTATTTTGAAACATTCCGGAGAACTTGCTGCTTTACTTACCGCCGTGTTCTGGACGATCACGGCACTGGCTTTTGAAGCTGCCAGCAAGAAGATCGGATCGATGATCGTCAACCTGCTACGGCTGATCGTCGGGCTTGTCTTCCTCAGTATTTTCACCTGGATCTACCGTGGCTATTTTCTGCCTGTGGATGCATCCGGACGAACCTGGCTAATCCTTATCCTCTCCGGTCTGGTCGGTTTTACCTTCGGTGACCTCTGCCTGTTTCAGTCGTTCGTTGTCATAGGCGCCCGTATTTCCATGCTCCTGATGGCATTGGCTCCTCCGATGGCAGCCCTGATCAGCTGGAGAATCCTGGGAGAAGAAATGACGGGTAAAAGCTGGCTTGGAATGATCGTCACCATTATAGGAATTGCATTAGTAGTGCTCAGAAGGGAAGAGTTCCCCAAAAAACCCGAAGGACGCAGGAAATTCAGGTTTACCTATCCCATCTGGGGCATCCTATTGGGTTTGGGCGGAGCCTTCGGACAATCTTTAGGACTTGTCCTGAGTAAATTAGGAATGCGGGATTCCTTTGTTGTTGCTTCAGGCCGGATCCACGGAATTGCGCAGAGTTATAGTCCCTTTGCTTCGGCCCAGATCCGTGTGATAGCAGGGATCACAGGATTTGCTATACTGTTTACCATCATGGGCATGTGGAAGTCAACTTACCAGGCGATATCCAACCACAAGGCGGTGGTACAGCTCTCGCTCGGCGCTTTCTTCGGGCCTTTTCTCGGTGTATCCTTCTCCCTCCTGGCAATACAACTCACCAGTACGGGGATTGCCGCCACAATAATGGCCATCGTTCCTGTTCTCATCATCCCGCCATCCATCTTGTTATTTAAAGAAAAAGTAACTTTGAAAGAAGTTTTAGGCGCTATAATTGCAGTAGGCGGTGTTGCGTTGTTCTTTTTGTAAGATTGCAGTATCTGTTAATTTAAAATCCGTTCCCCATGAAAGAAAACCCAACTATTGGTGATTTGAACCCGCAGAATCCGGGAGTACGGTTTTATATCGGACTGGGAATATTTCTTCTTTCCTTCTTTATGCTTCCTACGGGCTTGTTTTTGCAGCGTTTTGCTCACCACCATTTCCTGAAACATATCATTGTTGGGATATTCTGGCTCACCGCCCCCACAATGAAAATCGCCAGTGTAGCCATACTTGGGAAACCTTCTTATCTCTATATAAAATCGATATTCCGGCATTATTTTGTACGGGTGATTAAACCCTATCATGCCAGCCGCATGCGTTACAATATCGGNNTGTTTTTCTCCTCAAATTTTTACCTGCGACTGATCCTGAATATTTCTTTCGATGTCGTCTTCATCGCCAGCCTTTTCGTGTTGGGCGGCGATTTCTGGGATAAACTAAAAGCCTTGTTCACCTTTTCAGCAAAAGTGAGTTTCCAGGAAAAAGAATAAAAAAAAGCTATTTAAAAAAAAGAAAAATCACCGCAAAGTTATACCGTTAATTTCCAAATTAATTTTCAAAAATTTTTTATTTTTGAGGAAGAGTCGTTAAGGATGATGCCGCACATATATCAGTCTCTGATATTTGGCACTCCAAGACGGCTCTTCTTTTTTTATAATTGCTTCTTGATATTGGCGCATTCACATTAAGCTCCTGGTATCTTCTGGTTCTGTCTGTTATCTGCTGTTCTGTATAAGTCGGCGTTTTCATCTGGTTCATTTCATCAACACTGCTATTAAAAGGTTGTTGGTTCTTTAGCATGCCATAAATCACCCGAAGAAGTTTATGCATTATGATCCCTCTCACTGACTTTGGTTTTTTCCCCTTGCTGATATAGTGGTGATAAAGTTTTTTAAAATAGGGTTCATGCAGAACAACATTGTTCGCGGCTATATAAAGCATGTATCTCATGGCGCTATTGCCTTGTTTGCTCATGTGATTACCCCATTTACCATCGCCACTTTGTTTAAATCGAGGATGAACTCCATAAAAAGCTGCGATTTGATCTGTATCTTCAAACCGGTCAATTTCTCCTAACAACATCACAAATGCCGATGCGGTCCAATCGCTAATTCCACGGATGCTTTTAAGTAAGCTGACATTGTAATTTTTATACATCCCAATGAGATAATCTTTAAGTTCTTCTATCCGATTTTGATGGTATTGAATATCCTCAGCCAATGTTTTAATCATGATTTCGTCCACAGGATGAGATGATTTTGCAACACTCATGTCGGCTAACAGTTTTATTTTTTCTGCTTTCGTCCTGGAGATTCCTTTTATCCCATCAATCCCCTTGGTATAAGCCCGCATGATGGCTGTT
>PLMO01000028.1 GCA_003142515.1 Bacteroidales bacterium | reverse complement strand
AGAGACTGATTAGTTACAAAAAAAGATCTCTTTTTTCATAGAACTCTTTTTTAGGAACATTGAATTTTACGGGTTGTGTTCCATATTGCTATGAAACTACCAAATATAATTAATTTTCATATATGAAGGTGGTTTACTATAGGATAATGAATTATTTCATGTGGATGGCATTGAAAGGTTGAAAAGCGGATAAGCGGACAGGTGGATAAAGTTTGCTGGCAAGTAAAAAAAATGGAAAATAGATCCCTAATGGCCAGTGGCTAATAATTAATTCCGGGTTAACCCGTTGGTCCTATCTCAGGAGATTTTCGATTTCACTTTTCAAAGCAGGCAAATGCCGCACGATTGTTCCCCAGACTATTTCATCATCAATTTTATCATAACCGTGAATCACTCTATTTCGCATGCTTATTATTTGCCTTTTACCTGAAATTTCAATTGTTGGATCTAATTGGTCAATCCGGTTCATTGCTTCTCCAATAATCTCCAATTCTCTTTCAACCGCCCGACGAAGCATTTTATCGGATTTGTAAACCTTAAAATCCCATTTATCGCCAAGAAATATGTCGATTGAATCAATCGATTCCCGTATATCAAACAAAAACTTTTTTATCTCACTATTCATACAACAATGTCTTTGTTTGATTAACCGAATCAATGAAATAGGGATTGGACAATGATTTATCTGTTATCAAATCGACAGGACAATGAAACAATTCTTCAAATTTATCAGCTAAAATAAAGTATGTATCAGCATAATCGCCATAATCCATCGGCTGAAATGAAATTAACAAATCCACATCGCTTTTTTCATCAAACCTATCCGTACACACCGAACCAAAAGCAAATAAGGATTTCACATTATAAGCCAGGCATAATGCTTTGATTTTATCGATATTGTCAGAAATTATGCGTTGCATATCAATATTTTGTACAAATTTAAGATTAACGGTTGAAATAAACAAGCGGACAAGAGATCTGATGAACTGATGAGCTCATCAGCTATCCATTGCCTAATGGGGTTGAGGAAACATCCTGTCTAAAAGATAATCCTTGAATTTGCGGGGTAGAATCTTACTCACGATCGCAAGCAGCTTCACATCAGATGCAGGAAGTATGAGGAATTTCATCTTCCCTTTGCATTGGCTTAATATTTTTCTCCCTTCCTGGTCTGCAGGTTGTGTTTTCCGGGGGCTTCCTGTTTTCATCCAATCGGGTGAAGTTCGTATTTCTTCCTGGAATTGAGGAGTATCCATATCGCCCGGGCAGGATACATAAACATTGATGCCTTTGCAAAGCAATTCACGGCGCAAGGCTTCACCGAAATTAATCAACCCTGCTTTTGTTGCGCAATACAAGGTATATCCGGCTGCGCCCATTAATCCAAAACCGGATGATGTGATCAGGATCTTTGAACCTTTTTGCAATAAAGGTAAAAATTGCCAGGCTGTCAGGATCGTTCCGCAAAGGTTCGTGTCAAGCTGCTTACGGATTACAGAAGTCTCAGTATAATCTGAAAGTAATTGGGGTATAACCATCCCTGCATTCAGAATTAAAAAATCAATTTGTGTTTTTCCTGATTTTACTGTGTCGAAGGCATTTTTCAGTTGATTCTCATTAGATATATCGCAGGAAATACCTGTTGCTGTAATTCCTTTTTCCTTCAGAGATGCTACTGCACGATCAATTTTTATCGGATCACGCGCCAGTATTATCACGTTGTACCCTTGTTTCCCTAATTCCAGGGCAAATACAAAACCAAGACCGGACGATCCACCGGTGATTAAAGCTGTTTTTTTCATTTTAGGTTGGGTATTAGGTATTGGGTATTGGGTATTAGGTTCTGGGTATTGGGGTTTGGGTATTGGGGTTTGGGTAGTTGATGAGTTGGTGCAAATGTAATGATTATACCATTGGGTAGTAAAAAAGGGGCATATTGGGGAATAGAATATATTGCTTAGATGCTTAGATGCTTAGTTGAAAATCACTTTGTGACTTTGTGACTTTCAATTATCCATTTTTCATTAAAATTTCGTACGTTTGTTAGCATAAAAAAACAAAAAACAAACAAATGAAGACTTTCATTTTTCATAGCATTTTTACCTTAATGTTTATCCTGTCAGGCTCAGTCCTGCTGCAGGGACAAACCTATGACCTGAAACAAATGCCTCCCCTGGATCCGAAAGTCAGGACCGGGGTACTCCCGAATGGGATGCATTATTATATCCGTGCAAACAAGATCCCCGAGAAGAGGGGCGAATTTTATATCGCCAATAATGTCGGCGCCATCCTGGAAGATGACGATCAGAATGGGTTGGCACATTTTACCGAACATATGTCGTTCAATGGAACGGATCATTTCCCCAAAAAAGGGATCCTGGATTACCTGGCAACGATCGGGGTTAAGTTCGGAACGAATGTGAATGCTTCGACCGGCCTGGAACAAACGGTATTTAATGTGTCGAATGTCCCGCTGAAGCGTGAGGGGATTCTCGACAGCACCCTGATGGTACTGCGCGACTGGTCACATTATGTTTCTTTCGAGGATAATGAAATCGACCTTGAACGTGGTGTGATCCTCGAAGAATGGCGGATGTACGGTTCGGCCGAAGAACGCATGAGTAACAAACTGGCTCCTATCATTTACAAAGGTTCAAAATATGCAAAACGGGATGTGATCGGTGATACAGCCATCCTGAAACATTTCAAATATGAAACCATTAAAAACTTTTACCATAAATGGTATCGTCCCGACCTGCAGGCGCTTATCATTGTAGGCGACTTTGATGAAAACGTGGTCGAGGCAAAGATAAAGAAACTGTTTAGTGTCATTCCGAAAGTCGAGAACCCGGCTGCCAAGGAAGGATATCCCGTACCTGACAATACAGAACCCCTGATCGGGACGGCAACCGATAAGGAAGCTACTTCTACTTCCGTGCATGTAAGCTGCAAACATGATATCACGAAGGAGAGCGATAAGAACCTCGGCTATATGCGGCTGCAGCTTATCCGCAATCTGGTCAACAATATGTTCGGAAAACGCATGAGCGAACTTTCCCGCAAAGAGAATCCTCCGTTCATTTCTGCCTTCAGCTATTATGGCGGGTATACACGAACCAAAGATGCATTCACCGGTACTGCACAGGCAGCAAACAACGAAGGCATCCAGGCGCTTAATGCACTTCTGACCGAGATGGAACGGATGAAACGGTTCGGATTTATCGAGAGTGAGTTTGAGCGGGCAAAAGCAGATCTCATTAAAAACAATGAATCGCGGTATATGGATCGCGATAAACGCAAGAACCGTGAGCTGGTTTACCCGAATGTTTCCAATTTCCTTACGAATAACCCCAATCCCGGTATTGAATTCGACTATGCCTTTACCAAAAAGATGATCCCCGGGATTACACTGCAGGAATTGAATACTGAAGCTAAAAAATATTTCACCGACGAGAACATGGTGGTAACCGTCACCGGCCCCGAAAAAGAGGGAATAACCATTCCAAGTGAAACCGATATAAAGAAGGTGCTGGTGAAATACAAATCCGCGAAAATTGACCCTTATGTTGATCAGCTTGCCGGGAAAAAACTGATCGAAAAAGAACCGGTTGCAGGAAAAGTGGTAAAAACCTCGTTTAACAAAGTACTCGGAACAACGGAATGGGTCATGTCAAACGGCATGAAAATCGTTTTCCGGCCAAGTGATATCAAAGAGGATGAGCTGCTCATAGCCGGATTCCGGGAAGGTGGGGTGTCATTATTGAAAGAGGAAGATCTACCCTCGGCGATGGTGTTAGGGGATGCTATTTCTCAGATGGGCGTTGGCAGTTTCTCTACCACCGACCTTGAAAAATTAATGTCGGGAAAACGGGTAACTCTACGGATCAGTATATCGGAAGAACGGGATGGGGTTTCCGGGAGGGTATCGCCGAAAGACCTCGAAACTGCATTGCAGCTGGTTTACCTTTACTTCACGCAACCCCGGTGGGATGCCATCGATTATAAAACCTGGATGGAGAAAATGAAAGCCAATTATATCAATGCGGAATCCGATCCCCGGAAGGCATTCAGGGATACGGTCTCCTTGATGATGGCCAATCATAATTCACGTGTTATCCCGATGAGCTACAAGGTGCTCGGGAAGGTGAGCCTTGAGAAGCTTCAGGCAATTTACAAAGACCGCTTCTCTGATCCTGGTAATTTTACGTTCGAGTTTGCCGGAAAGATAGATCCGGAAAAAGTAAAACCGCTGTTTGAAAAATATCTTGCTTCTCTGCCTTCCATCAAACGCACACAGGTTTACAAGGATAATGGCATCCGGCCTCCCAAAGGTGAAGTAAAGAGGGATTTCAGCCATGAATCGAAGACTCCACGAACATCAATCTACATCAATTACAATGGCGTATCTTCTTTTTCTGCCGATGACCGTATCTTAGGTGCTGCAATCAGGCATGTACTCGAGTTGCGTTACATTGATAAAATCCGCGAAGATGAAGGAGGCGCTTACAGTATCAGGGTTCAATACAACGTAAACAAACTGCCCGTTCCCGGTTTTAACATGATCGTAAGTTTCGAAACGGATCCCGTTAAGGCCGACAAACTGATCGGTATCGTTTACTCGGAAATTAAGAAGATGGTGGAGAATGGCCCTTCGGAAGCCGACCTGCAGAAAGCAAAAGAATATTTCCTGAAGCAACGCCAGGAAGATAT
>PLMO01000011.1 GCA_003142515.1 Bacteroidales bacterium | reverse complement strand
CCTTTCAGGATATTTTCAAGAATATCCCAGACAACGGGATCTTTACGGTCAACGATTTTCTTTGCCGATTTTACCGTTTTTACAATGCCTCTTTCCAGCATCTTCCGGATGATGAATGGCTTGTAGAGTTCGGAAGCCATTTCTTTCGGAAGACCGCATTCATTCAGTTTCATTTCAGGTCCAACCACGATTACGGAACGGCCGGAATAATCGACACGTTTACCGAGGAGGTTCTGACGGAAACGTCCTTGTTTCCCTTTCAGGCTGTCGCTGAGTGATTTCAGCGCCCGGTTTGATTCAGTCTTAACAGCGCTGGCTTTTCTTGAATTGTCGAAGAGCGAATCGACGGCTTCCTGGAGCATTCGTTTTTCATTACGCATAATGACATCCGGAGCCTTGATCTCGATCANNGGCCTTAATTCGGGAGGAATGACTGGGACAACCTTCACAATCATCCATTCAGGCCTGTTCTCTGTTCTTTTCTGAGCATCCCTGAAGGCTTCAAAGACCTGGAGGCGTTTCAATGCCTCGGCCTTACGCTGCTGGGAGGTTTCGGTACTTGCCTTGTGGCGCAGATCAAAGGATTCCTTATTCAGGTCCAGCTTTGCCAGAAGGTTATACAGGGCCTCTGCCCCCATCTCGGCAATAAACTTATTCGGATCTGAATTATCTAAGTACTGGTTGTCGGGAGGAAGTTTCTCTATGATATCAAAATATTCCTCTTCCGAGAGAAAATCGAGGAAATTGATACCATCGGCTTTCTTGATACCCGGGTTGATGACAACATATTTTTCATAATAGATGATCGAATCCAGTTTCTTGGTGGGCAATCCCAGCAAGGATCCGATTTTATTGGGTAATGAACGGAAAAACCAGATATGTGCAACAGGAACGACTAGTTGAATATGACCGGTCCTTTCCCTTCTCACTTTCTTTTCCGTAACTTCAACACCGCACCGGTCGCAGATAATCCCTTTGTAACGTATCCTCTTGTATTTTCCGCAGTGGCATTCCCAATCTTTTACCGGTCCGAAAATCCGCTCACAAAACAATCCGTCCCGTTCGGGTTTATAGGTCCTGTAATTGATGGTTTCAGGCTTTAATACCTCACCACTCGACATTTCAAGGATTCTCTCCGGGGAAGCCAGGCTTAACGTGATCTTTGAAAAGCTACTGACTAAGGGAGCCTCTTTTCTATATGCCATATTTATATGATTGACAGATGAATAATTCTAAATTAACTGACCTGATTACAAAACGCCTTCCCTGAGGATTAAGCGTCGAAGGTTACATTCAAACCCAGTCCGCGTAATTCATGGACCAGTACATTGAATGATTCCGGAATGCTGGAATTCGGCATATTCTCGCCTTTTACGATGGCTTCATAAGCTTTCGCACGACCGTTCACATCATCGGATTTTACCGTCTGGATTTCCAGCAATACATTGGCAGCGCCAAATGCTTCAAGCGCCCAGACTTCCATTTCACCGAAACGCTGTCCGCCGAACTGGGCTTTACCACCCAGAGGCTGCTGCGTGATCAATGAGTATGGGCCAATTGAACGTGCATGCATCTTATCGTCCACCATATGGTGCAATTTCATCATGTAGATGTAACCTACCGTAGTTGGTTGGTCAAACCTGACTCCACTCAAACCATCATACAGGTAGATCTTGCCATTCCTCGGAAGTCCGGCCTCTGCAAGATAACTATTGATCTCATCCAGTTTTGCTCCATCGAAGATGGGTGAAGTGAAGCGTTTTTCTAATTTCTTCCCGGCCCAGCCCAGAATGGTTTCGTAGATCTGTCCCAGGTTCATACGTGAAGGAACTCCCAAGGGGTTCAGCACCACATCAACCGGAGTTCCGTCTTCCAGGAAGGGCATGTCTTCTTCCCTTACGATCCTGGCAACGATACCTTTATTTCCGTGACGTCCGGCCATCTTGTCGCCGACCTTCAGCTTGCGTTTCTTGGCAATATAAACCTTTGCCATCTGTATAATACCTGCGGGAAGGTCGTCTCCGACAACGGAAACAAACTTCCTGCGGTTGAACACGCCCAGCAGTTCCTTGTATTTTATGATGTAATTATTGATAAGGATCTTCACCAATTCATTCTTATCCTTGTCGGTTGTCCATTTATTGGGATTCACCGACAGGTAATCAATGTCATCCAGGTTCTTTTGTGCGATCTTTGTTCCTTTGGGAATGATTTCGACCCTGAATGTATTGTAAACTCCTTGTGAGATCTTTCCGATCACCAGAACAATCAGTTTATCAACCAGCTTTGTTTTCAGCTTGTTGACTTCCTTCAGGTAGTCGTCTTCCATCTTCTTAATTTCATCTTTTTCCTTGGCTTTGGCTTTCCGGTCCTTGATGACCCGTGAGAAGAGTCTTTTATCGATTACGACTCCCTTCATGGAAGGAGGCGCTTTTAGGGATGCATCTTTAACGTCACCGGCCTTATCCCCGAAAATTGCCCTGAGCAGTTTTTCTTCAGGGGTAGGATCACTCTCACCTTTCGGTGTGATCTTCCCGATCAGGATATCGCCTTCATTCACTTCAGCGCCGATGCGGATCAACCCATTTTCATCCAGTTCCTTCGTAGCTTCTGCGCTGACATTGGGAATGTCGTTGGTCAGTTCTTCAACGCCGCGTTTGGTATCCCTTACTTCGAGCGTAAATTCCTCGATATGGATGGAAGTAAAAATGTCTTCCTTTACAACCTTTTCCGAGATAACGATAGCATCTTCAAAATTGTATCCTTTCCAGGGCATAAAGGCAACCATCAGGTTCCTGCCGAGGGCAAGTTCGCCATCCTTGGTTGCATATCCTTCGCATAAAACCTGGCCTTTTACAACCTTATCGCCTTTCCTGACGATGGGTCGCAGGTTGATACAGGTATTTTGATTGGTGCGTGCAAACTTGGTCAGGTGGTAAGTGCGGGTATCATCATCAAAACTAACGAGACGTTCTTTCTCATCCCTTTTATAACGGATGATGATCTCTTTGGCATCCACATGTTCAACCACACCATCGCCTTCGGCATTGATGAGAACCCGTGAATCGCGGGCAACAGAACTTTCAATACCCGTGCCTACAAGGGCGATCTCAGGATTCAGCAGGGGAACAGCTTGTCGCATCATGTTCGATCCCATCAGGGCACGGTTGGCATCGTCATGCTCCAGGAAGGGAATCAGAGATGCGGCGATCGATGCGATCTGGTTGGGTGCTATGTCGATAAGGTCGACCTTTTCCTTCTCAATGATCGGGTAATCGGCCAGGTACCGCACTTTCACCTTCGGTTCGGTAAACTCGCCGTTATCTTCCATGGGCGTACTGGCCTGTGCAATGATTTTCTTTTCTTCCTCTTCCGCAGTAAGATAGATCGGGGCTTCCTTGAGCATCACCTTACCTTCGATGACACGGTGATAAGGCGTTTCAATGAAACCAAGCCGGTCGATCTTGGCATAAACACAAAGAGAGGAGATCAGTCCGATATTCGGGCCTTCCGGTGTTTCAATGGTACAAAGCCGTCCGTAATGCGTATAGTGAACGTCGCGGACTTCGAAACCTGCTCTTTCTCTTGATAAACCACCCGGGCCTAAGGCAGAGATCCTTCTTTTGTGGGTCAGCTCCGCAAGCGGATTGGTCTGATCCATAAACTGGGAGAGCTGGTTTGTTCCGAAGAATGTATTAATTACAGAAGATAATGTTTTTGCATTGATCAGGTCCATAGGGGTAAAAACCTCGTTGTCCCTGACATTCATTCTTTCCCTGATGGTACGTGCCATCCTGGAAAGTCCTACTCCAAACTGGTTGTAAAGCTGTTCGCCTACCGTTCTAACCCTTCGGTTACTCAGGTGGTCGATATCATCAACATCGGCTTTTGAATTAACCAGTTCGATGAGGTATTTTATTATGGAGATGATGTCTTCTCTTGTCAGAACCCTTGTCTCAATGGGAATTTCGAGGTTCAGTTTCCGGTTGATCCGGTATCTTCCCACGTCGCCCAGATCGTACCGCTTATCAGAGAAAAATAATTTCTCAATGATGCCGCGTGCCGTTTCTTCATCGGGGGGTTCGGCATTACGGAGCTGGCGGTAGATGTATTCAACAGCTTCTTTTTCAGAATTGGCGGTATCTTTCTGGAGGGTATTGAAAATGATGGAATAGTCTATTGCCTGTGACTCTTCCCTGTGGAGTAAGATCGTCTTGATCCCTGCATCAATGATCAGGTCGATGTGTGCATCTTCGAGAATGGTTTCCCTTTCGATGATCACTTCAGTACGCTCGATGCTGACTACTTCTCCGGTATCTTCATCCACAAAGTCCTCGATCCAGGAACGAACCACACGGGCTGCGAGTTTGGAGCCCAGCAATCGCTTCAGGGCTGCCTTACTGACTTTTATCTCCTGTGCCAGTCCGAAGATCTCCAGTATATCCTTATCTGTTTCATAACCGATCGCCCTCAATAAAGTCGTGACAGGTAATTTCTTCTTCCTGTCAATGTAGGCATACATCACGTTATTTATATCGGTAGTGAATTCGATCCAGGATCCCTTAAAAGGAATGATCCGGGCCGAATAAAGTTGAACTCCGTTTGCATGGAAACTGGTACTGAAGAAAACGCCCGGGGAACGGTGTAATTGGGAAACAACTACTCTTTCCGCTCCATTGATACAGAAGGTACCACGGGGCGTCATATAGGGAATCATCCCAAGATAAACATCCTGGATGATCGTCTCAAAATCTTCATGTTCGGGATCGGTGCAATACAATTTGAGTTTGGCTTTCAGTGGGACACTGTAAGTCAGACCGCGCTCAATGCACTCTTCTATGCTATAACGTGGGGGGTCAATGAAATAATCAAGGAATTCCAGTACAAAGTTGTTCCGCGCATCCGAGATTGGAAAATTCTCTGCGAATACTTTGTAAAGACCTTCATTGATACGATTCTCAGGGTTGGTCTCCAGCTGGAAAAAATCCTTGAATGACTTTATTTGAATATCAAGAAAATCAGGATATTCATATTGGATCTTTGTGGAAGCGAAACTGATTCTGTCGATTTTGTTTGAAGTCAAGGTCTTATGTTTTACGTCCCGCCGGGTGCGGAACAATGGTTAGGTATTAATATGTACAAACGCGAAGGGTTGTTAATCAAACGCGGTCATCCGCGTTAAGCTAATTATTAACAATAAGGTATAGACCTCTTCATTTTCTGAAGAGATCTATATCCTAAATCATGGGTAAGAAAAAAATTTCTTACTTAATTTCAACCTCTGCACCTGCGTCTTGTAACTGTTTCTGTAAAGCTTGGGCTTCGTCTTTGCTAACGCCTTCTTTCACTGCTTTGGGGGCAGCATCAACGAGTTCCTTGGCTTCTTTTAATCCCAAACTTGTCAGTTCCTTTACTAATTTCACGACTGCAAGTTTTGCCTGTCCGGCTGATTTCAGGACAACATCAAATGTGGTTTTTTCTTCAACCACTTCAGCGGCGGCGGCGGGCGCTGCAACTGCTACTGCAACAGCTGCAGGTTCAATACCATGTTCATCTTTAAGGATCTTAGCCAGTTCGTTTACTTCTTTTACCGTTAAATTCACTAACTGTTCTGCAAAAGCTTTTAAATCTGCCATTTTTACTCTGTTTTAATATGATTACTACTTACTTTCTGAATTTACTTACTATTCTGCCGGACTCCCGGCCATGCGTTGGTTAACCGTATCCAAACCCGGTTATTCGGGTTTTTCTGATAAGGTCTTTACTATACCTGAAAGTTTGTTGCCTCCAGATTTTAATCCGGAAATAACATTTTGTAAAGGTGACTGCAGCATTCCGATGATAACACCGATCATTTCATCTTTCGATTTGATGTTGATCAGGGTATCAAGCTGGTCGTCGCCCAGGTAAATTGATTCCTGTACATAGGCTGCTTTCAGGATGGGTCTTGGTGCGGTCTTCCGGAATTCCCGGATCAGTTTTGCAGGGTCGTTTGCAACCTCAGAAAACAGGATCGACGTGGAACCCTTCAGAATGTCGAAAAGCGGTTCAAAATCCTTTCCCGACTTTTCCATTGCCTTCTTCAACAGGGTATTCTTGACCATCTTCAGCTGTATGTTTCGTTTGAAACAAGTCCTCCTAAGGCGTGATGTAGTTTCTACATTCAGGTCAGATATATCTGCAAGGTAGAAGTTCTTCGTACTGTTTAACTTCTCGGCAAGAGCATTAATAAACTGTGTTTTTTCGTCTTTTTTCATAATCAAGCTCGCTCAAATGTTCATAAAAATCAGGCAGTAACCGATTTAGGCTCTACCTGAATGCCGGGGCTCATGGTACTCGACAAGTAAATGCTCTTGATGTAAGTACCCTTTGCTGAAGATGGTTTAAGTTTGATCACCGTTAGCAGCAGTTCTTTTGCATTTTCAACGATCTTGTCCTTGTCAAAAGATGCCTTCGCAACAGATGCATGAATGATTCCAAACTTATCCACTTTAAAATCGATCTTCCCGGCTTTTACTTCCTTCACTGCTTTGCCAATGTCCATGGTCACAGTCCCGGTTTTCGGGTTGGGCATGAGGCCCCTGGGTCCAAGAATTTTACCCAAAGCGCCAACCTTTGCCATAACGCTTGGCATAGTGATGATCACATCCACATCCGTCCATCCGCCTTTGATCTTCTCAACATATTCATCGAGCCCGTAAAAGTCAGCGCCGGCCTGTTTGGCTTCATCTTCTTTATCGGGGGTACAGAGTACAAGAACACGCACCGTTTTACCGGTACCATGGGGCAATGTAACGATTCCCCTTACCATCTGGTTCGCCTTGCGGGGGTCAACCCCGAGACGGACATCCACATCGACGGAAGAATCAAACTTTGTGCTGGTGATCTCCTTCACGATTCCTGCAG
>PLMO01000047.1 GCA_003142515.1 Bacteroidales bacterium | reverse complement strand
TTAATTTCATATCTTATTTCATCAAGAATGATATACCCCGTCAGGCTCCCGGTTTGCTCATAATGAACCTGGTGAGTGTCTTTCAGGTTGAAAAAGAATTTCCGGTTCCATTTTGCAGCAGCAATGGCATTGGCAATGAGCCGCTGATCCGAGCTTTTTGCAAAATCATAAACTGAATGTTCTCCCGTAAAAAGAAGATTCGTCTCACACGAATGTTCCTTCCCGTCCTCATCGGTCACCCTTCCTTCGTAAGTGATCCTCCAGATCTTCCCGATCTCGACGGGTTCCCATTTCAGGTTTCCCATCTGGAATCCTTCACCTTCAGCTCCCGGATCCTGATGTAAACCGAAAAATCCAAGTCCCTTCAACTTAAAATCAAACCAATGCTCATGTGACCTGTCGGGCCCTCGAAATGCCATCCGGGTAATAAATGCATTTCCTTCTCTGTCCACTCCATAAAAGTAAGAACTGTCGTTTGGAAAAGGCTGGGTAAGATCTACATGTTTCTGTTCGAGAATTTCAATGGGGAACTGGCGGTTTTTGGTGTTTTTCACCATCTGCCGTGCTATGAATTGTTTCAGCATGTTTGAGTTTTAGTCGGCAAACATAGGAAAATCTTACGAATTATTTTGTTAAAATAAGATATTCATAAGCATTCAGATTCACCATGCTATCCAAGACGACAGGAGCGCCCGCAATTGCATTCTGCCACGTGGTATTTTTTATATTTCCCGGGAGGGTAAAGCTTTTCGATGTATTGCGCGTATTGACAAAAATTAAGAGTTCATCACCGGAAACCTGGCGTTCGACAGCAACAACATTACTGTCAGGATAACATTCCAGGTCGCCGGTTTGCAATGCGGGATGCGTTAGGCGAAACTGCATAAGTTCTTTGTATTCTTTTACCATGTCCGGATTTGTAGTCCAGTTAATTGGAGAACGGCTGAATATTGGCAATTTGACCGGGCAACCGACTTCCTGTCCGTTATAGATCAAAGGAACACCACCCAGATATGCCGAAATGACGAATGCCGACATGGATGCGGTTTTACCACCAAACAGGCCCAAAGGGGTATCGTCCCATGCATCCTCGTCATGGTTGGAAGTAAAGCGAAGCTTCTGCGAACCGGCCGGGATGTCGCTGTATTCACTCTGATTCGTTTGGTAATAAATACTTGCAGATTGATTATTTTTGAAAACATTTTTGTTTGTATTGAAAAAGTCCCATCCGAAATTCATTTGAAAGCCGGCAGTAAAATGATCGCTCCGGGCGCCTTCTGCCAACATTATAAGTTTCCGGTTGGGGATCTTTTTAATTGAATCAATCGCCTGCCCCCAGAATGAAAAGGGTACATAATCCGCAGCATCACACCTGAACCCATCGACATTCGCTGCCAGAAGCCAGTATTTCATACACCGGATCATCTCCAGCCGCATATCAGAATTGTCATAGTTGAGATCTGCAACATCGGTCCAGGTCGTGCCGGGAGGAGAAATGATATTTCCCTTCACGTCATGTGTGTACCAGGATTTGTTCTGAATCCAGGCGTTGTCCCAGGAAGTATGATTGGCCACCCAATCAAGGATGATCGCCATTTTCCGGGTATGTGCCTCCCTGACAAGGGTGCGCAAGTCCTCCAGGTTGCCGTACTCTGAATTTACTTCCCGGTAGTTTTTTACACAGTAAGGTGAATTAATGCTTTTAAGAACGCCTATCGGGAATATCGGCATCAGCCAGATCACATTTACACCCAGATCTTTGATGGAATCCAATCGTGGTAAAATACCTGCAAAAGTGCCTGAACTACTGAATGCCCTTTCATTGATTTCATACATAATAATATCGGATGTAGCTGGTATATCTGCAAAAGGAGTTTCGTACTGCGGTGGGTCGGGGATAATAATGTTTTGTGTTGTTACAGGTAAGGTTGTGGATTCTTTTTTGTTGCAGCCAATAACAAGGATCAGAAAAGCAGTAAGACTTATAATGAGTAAATATCGGAAGAATATTAACTTCATTTTCATAACTTTTTGTGATTCAATTTTACGATGCTAAAATCTGGATTAAAAGGAAATCAGCCCAAATATTCGCGGAAAAGAAACTCGTCAGCTCACCAACTCACCAGCTGTCATTACATTCCCGTCAACTCAACACGATCAAAATAGATCTCTTGTCCTCCAAGGTACATGATCCGGAATTCAACGCCTTTGTAATCTTTGTCGAGCGTTGTTTTCAGGTCGAAAATCTGGTAAGCATCCATGCGCTGGAAATCGCAGGAGCGGATGGCCTGGGTGGCCAGGACTTTCTTTCCATACTCAACAGAGATCTCAAGAACGGCAAGGTTTCGCGTGTTCAGATCCGGTTCCGACTTCAGGCTGTATTGCACAAGAATGGTTCCCTGCCTAAGAGAAAGGAATGGCCCATAGATAAAGTGTTTTTTCCGGTCATACCCGCTGCCGATCACGACGGATTTTCCAAACCGGGCGGCAGGATCGGTGACGATCTTCCCCTGGTGCTGCATCTCTTCCCACGAAAAGGTCCTTTTATAATAAACCCGTTCATATTGGCATAAAGCATTAGTCCCAACCTTGAACTCTGATCCCTTGCGGGAGAGAATATGACCAAATTGGGTGATGGTATCCGGGAAGGAACCCATCCAGCCATCCCTGATTAAGTAAAGCTTCGGCATCTTAAAAACAGATTCTGCGTAGTAATAATTCCTGACGTTATTTTTGTCGTGCGGAGTCGCAACGATATGCTTCGGATCCACACATGCCGTCAGGTATGATATCCCGTATTCGGTAATCAGACCGCAATCTCCCAGCTTTTTAAAATCCTCCCTCAGCGTGAGTTGAGAGGGCAATTGCTTCGGAAAAAAGAATTTATTGAAAGAACTGATGGATCCAAAGAGCACAACCAGGAACAGGATGATCATACGCAGTTGGCGGTTATGGGACCCGGTTGCTTCCACGTAGAGCAGCATTGCAATCCAGAGCGAGATGTATACAAGNNGCGAAAAAGATCAACCATTTGTGTAAGGAACAGAATTTAACGAAATGATTTCGGGTATTGGAGAGAGAAATAACCAGAGGAATGCCTACAACGATGGCCCAAGCATAAATACTTTCCATGAAGTTCTCCGAGGCAAAAATCAATACCTGCCAGATCGAGTAAAAAATGATTTTTAATGAAGCAAATATCTCACCCGGGTGATTCAGGTGGTGGGTATGATATGCTTCGACCCGTGTTGCCTTATGCTTTGCATAGAGGATAAATGCGGTTCCGAGAATGACCCAAAAGAGTACCAGGAGTGTCTGAAATAAAGTATTTCTGTCCTTTCTCAGGAAGAGTAACCTTTTCTTTTTAAGCATAGGCTGATATTTCCAGATCACGATGAGCGCTACGAGCATAAGTGATATCAAGGCCAGGTCGGATACCCAGATGGAGGTAAGGAACGAAAGAGAGGCAAGTGAAAGCCAGACCAGCTGCAGATAACGGTTCACAGTTAGCTGCATAATCTTAAGAAAGTACAATGCTAGAACGATCATGCACATCTGGATACCGAATAACTCTGTTATCTGTCCCAGAAAATGCCAGCAAGGGAAGAACCAGATGAGTGCAAGGATAAGCTTGAGGTTATGATTCCGGAAAAAGGAAGCCATTGCAAAGAAACCGGCAATCAGGATAAGGTAATGGATCACGGAAACAGCAAGCACAGGAGGGAATTTATAAGCTTCAACGAAAACATTCGCTAACAAAGGGATCAGGCTTCCGGCCCGGTCTTGTCCCCAGAAATAGAGATCACCCGGGAGGTTGAGGCTCTGTGCCATGAGAATGTTTACTGCCATATTTGAATTCAGCATCGGGAAATAAATCTCGGCGAAATTGTAAAATGAAAAGAGGATGAGCAGGAAGAGCAGAAGGTAATAAACAAGTGAAGGTATCCGGGTGGTGTTCATAAGGATGCGTTAAAGGTTATAGAATAAAAAAAACGTTGAAAGATTTTTCGCATAGAACATTTTCATCCCCAAAATTAAAAACTAATTCCGGAAAGCAGCTGAAATATTTAATATCTCCTGTGACTCGCAGTAGAGTTGTTTCAGCAGTTTCTTCTTCCTTCATTCGTTCTTATTAATTCCTATTTGCCAACCTTCTCAGCGGGCCTGCACCGTAGTGCCGACCATGTCTCATCGATTGCAACCTGGCTCACGCANNCTTCCCGCCTCCTTTGGGATAGCAAATCCAGAATAAACAATCGTACTTACCTGATCCTGAATACTTGTCAACCAGTTGCTCTAATTCTGATCTTTCTGATCCAAATACCTGAACAAAATCATATTGACCTTGTTTCGTTTTGCCGGGCTGGGTGTCAAATTTAATCGCCGACACCAATTCCAAATATTCCTTCGGCGCATTTATTATTAATGCAGACGCACCTGGTAATAGCCTTATTTTCTTTTGAATTTCTTTAAAAGTCATGGTTTTTGTATTAATACTATCCAAATATAGAAAAAATATCCGATGATTTTTGATCAGAAAGGTCAAATTTTCGGAATTATTATCTTACTTTTGCCTTCCTGGATAAATCCAGGTAACTTACATTAGAAGAAAAGTTGTAATCCGGGTGACTTACATATAAGAACAATCCATATGAAAAATAAATATATTGATCTAATCGAACAAACCTTCGATTTTCCCCAGGAGGAATTTGAAGTCGTTGACAATGAGCTTTATTTTCATAAAGTCTCACTGATGGATATTATTAAACAATATGGTACTCCATTAAGAATAAGTTACCTGCCAAAGATCTCTTCACAGATACAAAGGGCGAAGAGATTGTTTAATGTGGCAATGGCGAAGGTTGATTACCTTGGCGATTACTATTATTGTTATTGCACAAAAAGTTCACATTTCAGTTTTGTCCTGGAGGAGGCGCTTAAAAATGAGATCCACATTGAAACTTCTTCTGCCTTTGATATCCCGATCATCAAAGATCTATATACCCGCGGGTTATTCAAGAAGGAACAGTACATTATCTGCAATGGCTTCAAACGCCCCATGTACATTGAATACATCGTGAACCTGATCAACCAGGGATTCTCGAATACGATCTCTATCCTCGATAACCTTTTTGAACTCGATAAATATGAGAACCAGATCGGAAATAATAAGATGAAAATCGGGATCCGGATCGCATCGGAAGAAGAACCTAAATTTGATTTTTATACCTCCCGCCTTGGGATACGGTACAATGATATCCTTCCATACTATGGTGAAAAGATCAAGGATAATCCGAAGTTTGAGCTGAAGATGCTGCATTTTTTCCTGAACACAGGGATAAAGGATACTGCCTATTACTGGAATGAGTTGCAGAAAAGCGTCAGTGTTTATTGTGACCTTAAAAAGATCTGCCCTGAACTGACTGCATTGAACATCGGCGGGGGATTACCCATCAGGAATTCCCTGGATTTTACGTATGATTATGAATATATGGCCGAGGAAATCATTGCACAGATCAAAAGTATTTGCGAACGTAATGAAGTTCCGGAACCGGATATCTTCACCGAGTTCGGGCAATTCACCGTAGGGGAGAGCGGAGCCGTGCTGTTTTCCATCATCGACCAGAAAAGACAGAATGACAGGGAAGTCTGGAATATGATCGACAGCTCCTTTATGAACACATTACCCGATACCTGGGCGATCAACCAGAAATTTATTTTGCTGGCTGTAAATAACTGGGATCAGGAATATGAACGCATTTTCCTGGGCGGACTGACCTGCGACAGCGAAGATTATTACAATGCCGAAGGACATACGAATGCCATCTACATGCCGAAATTTAATGAAAAAGAAACGCAATACATCGGCCTGTTCCACACCGGAGCCTACCAGGAAGCGATCGGTGGTTATGGTGGGATCCAGCATTGTTTGATTCCTGCGCCGAAACATGTTTTGATCGACCTTGATGAAAATGATGAAATAACATTCAAGCTTTTCTCCAAGGAACAGAGCTATAAATCGATGCTCAAGATCTTAGGGTACTAATGTACAAATGCAGGAATGCAGAATACTGAATGCAGGAATGTAATTTTCAATATTAATTGAGTTTTGTATTTTTACAGTATAATTAAGGAATATCAGATAGCTTCACTATTCTGCATTCTGATTTCCTGCATTCAGAATTCTGAATTAATGGAATAAAATATTTCCTATGAAAAAAAAGGACTTCCTGAACAAGCCGGTAAAGCATTTTGATATTAAAAAGATCAACGCTGTGCCCATCATTGATGCCATGCGGGATATGTCGTTTACCTCACGCGATACGGCTGCAGCAGCTGATATCCTGAATCGTATGATCAAAGACAAAGGTTGCACGATCTTCCTGACCATTGCCGGGAGTACTGGTGCAGCCGGTTGCATACAGGTGTATGTCGACATGGTAAAGAACAACATGGTGGATGCTATTATTGCCACCGGGGCATCGATCGTCGATATGGATTTCTTTGAAGCGTTGGGATATAAGCATTATCAGGGTTCGTACAATGTGGATGATAAGCAGTTGAGGGATCTTTATATCGACCGGATTTATGACACCTACATCGATGAAGAAGAACTGCAGGCCTGTGATCTGACGGTTGCCAGGATCGCCGATTCGCTTGAGCCCAGGCCATATTCTTCCCGTGAGTTTATCTGGGAGATGGGGAAATACCTGAAAAAGAATGCCAAAAAGAAAGATTCAATCGTGCAGGCCTGTTATGAGCACAATGTTCCCATCTTCTGCCCGGCCTTCAGCGACAGCAGTGCAGGATTTGGCCTGGTGAAGCACCAGTGGACCCATCCGGAAAAACATGTTTCCATCGATTCCGTGAAAGATTTTCTTGAGCTCACACTGATCAAAATGAAAGCAAAAACATCCGGACTTTTTATGATCGGAGGGGGAGTGCCCAAGAATTTTGTCCAGGATACGGTGATCTGCGCCGAAGTGCTCGGAAAAGAAGTCCCGATGCATAAATATGCTGTTCAGATTACTGTTGCCGATTCACGTGATGGCGCCTGTTCAAGTTCCACACTGAAAGAAGCTTCTTCCTGGGGGAAAGTGGATACGGTCTTCGAAAAAATGGTTTATGCTGAAGCCACATCTGTTCTTCCGTTGATCGCAAGCTATGTTTATCACAAAGGGGATTGGAAGGCCCGCAAGAAATACGAATGGAGTAAAATCTATAGTAAATGAAGAATGAAGAATGAAGAATGAAGAAAGTATCTGAAACCTAATGCCCAACACCCAATACCTAACACCTAATTCCGGTACTTCAGCCATTTCCACAATTCCCGGTAACTGATTTTTTTTCCGTACATCAGGATTCCTGTCCGGTAGATCTTTGCTGCAAGCCAGGTTGCACCCAGAAATCCGGCAACCAGCAGTGTCATGGAAAGTATGATTTGATAATAGGGGACTCCGAAAGGGATCCGGATCATCATGATCACCGGCGAAGTAAAGGGGATAATAGAAAACCAGAACGCAACCGGGCCCTGTGGCTCCTGGATCACATACTGGGCAATTACGATGGATAATATGAGTGGCACCGTTAACGGTAACATGAATTGCTGTGTATCTGCCTCGCTGTCGACCGCAGAACCCACTGCCGCAAAAAGAGCGGCATACAGAAGGTATCCAAAAAGGAAGAAGAAAAGGAACATCCCGATCATAACCGGGAAATCAATGGATTCGATGGCAGTAACAACTTCGTTTGACTGTTCTCCGGTGACTTTTGTTGAATCCGCCGCATTGGGCAGCTGCATTGCCGTTATACTCTTTGTCTGGGATTGCACCAGTTGTTCAGTAGTTGCACCGGGTTTGATTTTTGATGAAAATGATGATATTCCAATGGTCACGATAGTACCGGTAAGTAGAACCCATAAAAGGAATTGTGTTAGTCCGACCAGGCCGATCCCGGTGATTTTTCCCATCATCAGCTGGAATGGCTTGACGGAAGAGATTATAACTTCTATGATACGGCTTGTTTTTTCCTCGATCACGCCACGCATGACCTGGGATCCGAATAAAAAGATAAAGAAATATATCAGGATCCCGCTGAACATGCCAAGTATCATGCTGACTTCCGGGTAACTTTTTTCCTCTTTCCCTCCATCCCCGATTTTTATTGTGCTGATATCCACGCTGGCTTTGATGGAGCGAAGGATATCGTCGGTGGTAAGTTTTGAATCATCTGACAATTTCAGGTCTCTGATCTTGGCTTCAAGTTTCAGCTCTCCCACCCGTTTTTCCATCACATTTCTTAAGTAAGCCCTTGTATTCAAGTTAACCTGGCTTTTTGAATAGAGAATGGCAGCGTCAGGCAGGGAAAGTTCCGTTTTCGGGATATAGAGCAATGCATAATCTCCGCTTTTGCTGAATGAAGCTTTTGCTGACCAGATATCACTGACAAGATAATGAAACTTGATACTTTCAGAATCCTTGAATTTGCCGTAAAAGAATCCTGATTCATCGATTACTGAAACGGTTTTTACCTCATTCGACATTGTGGCCATATAAACCGGCACTATCACGATGGCCGCCATCAGCAATGGGCCGAGAATGGTCATGACGATAAAAGACCTTTTTCTTACACGGGTAAGGTATTCTCTCCGGATGATCAGTAAGATCTTGTTCATATCTTTTCGCTTGAAGAAGTGGAAGGATCTNNATGGGGCAGCATCTCCCGGATCAGATCGTTGGGATTTGAATCCGCCGGGATGCGGATCTTTGCTGTGCAATGTTCATTTATGGTGGTTTGTTCAAGGACTTCAAATGAGGGAGAGAGGAAACTCCGGATATCGCCATCAAACTTCGTGAACTGAACTTCGAAGGTATTTGTTTTGTATGTTTTTTTAATCTCCCAAACATTCCCGTCAAGGATCTTACGGGCATTGTTGATGAGGGCGATGTGGTCGCAAAGCTCTTCCACCGAAGCCATGTTGTGGGTTGAAAAGATGATGGTAGATCCCTTTTTTCTCATTTCCAGGATCTCTTCCTTCAACAGGTTCACATTGATCGGGTCAAAACCACTGAAGGGTTCGTCAAAGATCAGCATTTTGGGTTCATGGATGATGGTGACGATGAACTGGACCTTTTGCTGCATCCCTTTTGAAAGTTCTTCCACTTTCCGGTTCCACCAGGCCCTGATCTCGAATTTTTCGAACCAATAATGCAGTTTTTGCAGGGCATCATGCCGGCTGAGGCCTTTTAACTGGGCAAGGTACAGCGCCTGTTCCCCGATCTTCATTTTCTTATACAGGCCACGTTCTTCCGGAAGGTAACCAATGTTAAAGATATCGGAAGGCGCCAGGGGATGTCCCCGAAAAAAGAGTTCCCCTTCATCGGGTGCCAGGATCCGGTTCACGATACGGATGAAGGTCGTTTTTCCTGCGCCATTCGGCCCCAGAAGTCCGAAAATGCTCCCTTCCGGAACGTTGATATCGACTTTATCTAAAGCTTTGTGTTGGGCAAACGTCTTTGTGACATTTTTTGCAATAAAGAGATCCATCAGGGTTGAGGTCTGTTGGTGAATAAGAAAAGAGTTTATTCAAAATAGTCTTTCATCCGTGAAAAGATATTTTTATCACGTGAAGAAGGATTAGGTTTGAAATTCGGGGAGTCACCCAGTTTTTCGAGAATGGCTTTTTCTTCTTTTGAAAGGGTATGGGGAATCCAGACATGAATCGTGATCAGCAGGTCGCCTTTGCCTTCCCATTGATTCACATTGGGCAATCCTTTGCCTTTGAGCCGGAGTACCTTTCCGCTTTGCGTTCCCGGGTCAATCTTGATTTTTGCCTTGCCATCGATGGTAGGTATTTCAGCTGAGGTGCCAAGTGCCGCATCGGTAATGGTGATATAATGTTCATAAAGAAGATTATCCCCGTCTCTGATCAGGTTGGGGTGTTCAATCTCTTCAATCTGAACTAACAGATCGCCCTGCACTCCCCCACGGGCTGCTGCATTTCCTTTCCCGTTCACAGAAAGCTGCATGCCTTCTGAAACGCCGGCAGGGATCCGGATACTGATCACTTCTTCCCCTTTAATAATACCGTTTCCGGCACAGTCCTGGCATTTATCCGTGATGATCTGTCCTTCGCCTCCGCATTGCGGGCAAGGGGATGTGGTTTGCATTTGTCCGAGGAAGGTACTGGTGACGCGGGTTACATGGCCGCTGCCATGACACATCGAACAGGTCTGGTAAGAGCTTCCGCCTTTGGCACCGGTTCCTTTACAGGTCTTGCACTTGATGTATTTGTTTACTTTGATCTTTTTTTCAACGCCATGTGCGATCTCCTCGAGGGTAAGTTTGACCTTCACGCGAAGGTTGGACCCACGGTTCACAGCTTTTCTGCCGCGCCCGCTTCCTCCGCCGAACATGGAGCCAAACGGATCATCAAAACCTCCGCCCCCGAAGATATCCCCGAAATGACGGAAGATCTCATCCATGCTCATCCCTCCGCCGAATCCACCACCGAACCCTGAATTGTTATTTCCCAGGCCGGCATGCCCGAACTGATCATAACGTTTCCGTTTCTCGGTATCACTCAGCACTTCATAGGCTTCCGCAGCCTCCTTGAATTTCTCCTCGGCCTCATTGTTATCCGGATTTTTATCCGGATGATATTTCAATGCCTGCTGACGGTAAGCCTTTTTGATCTCTTCCGGAGTAGCATTCCTGGAGACTTCCAGTATTTCGTAATAATCACGTTTTGACATCAGGGTATTCAGGGGTTAGGCTTTGGCATTAGGTATTGGGTATTAGGTATTAGGTATTAGGTATTCACTATTCTTCATTTTTAATTTTTAATTCTCTTAGCTCCCTACCATCACCTTCGCGTAGCGTATCACTTTCCCGTTGAGGAGATAGCCGTTTTGGATAACATCAACTACTTTGCCCTTTAATTCAGGTTTGGGAGCAGGAATTTTCGTCAGTGCTTCGTGGAAGTCGGTATTAAATTCTTCTCCCATCACCTTCATCAGTTCCAATCCCTGCTGGGAAAGAATATTTTTCAGTTTATTGTAGATCAGGTTGATTCCGTCATTATGAGCATTATCTTTATTTTCTCCTGTTTCCATGGCATTCATGGCCCTTTCAAAATCGTCCAACACCGGTAATAATGTAGTGATAAGATCTGAAGCAGCCGATTTGCTGAGTTCAATCTTTTCCTTGAGTGAACGTTTCCTGTAATTATCAAATTCTGAATAAAGACGGAGATATTTGTCATTCAATAGCACAACTTCCTGTTCCAGATCTTCTGCCTTGTTTTCTTTGCGGTGTTTTGATTTGGATGCTTTCTCTTTTTTATGTTCCTGGTTTTCTTCGGATAATTCTACAGACATTTCGGCCTCTGAATTTATCTCCGAGTCTTTATTGCTTTCGTTTGTTTCTCCTTCTTTCGGATTTTGAATGAGCTCTTCGTGTTGGTTGTTCTTTTCTTCCATCGGTTATGATTTCTTCAACTTCAAAAGTCTACTATTTTTGATAGATTTTGTCCTATCAAAAAACTTGCCACCGGAATTTCAGGACAAAATGGCAGCATCAGATACGTTGGATATCGGCGCCGAGGTTTCTCAGGCGGAGGTCTATTTCCTGGTACCCCCGGTCGATCTGTTCGATGTTGTCGATGATGCTCGTGCCTTCAGCCGAGAGGGCGGCTATAAGCAAAGCAACACCGGCACGTATGTCGGGTGAGGACATGCGGAGACCACGCAAGGGGTATTGCCGGTCGAGCCCGATCACCGTGGCCCGGTGAGGATCGCAAAGGATGATCTTGGCACCCATGTCTATCAGTTTGTCGACAAAGAAAAGTCGGCTTTCAAACATTTTCTGGTGGATCAGCACACTTCCCCGTGCCTGGGTTGCTACAACCAATACGATGCTGATCAGGTCGGGTGTAAAACCTGGCCAGGGTGCATCGGAAATGGTCATAATGGAGCCATCCATGAATGTTTCCAGTTCGTAAACGTCTTTTTGTGGAACGAAGATGTCATCGCCCTGGCGGATGATATCGATGCCCAACCTGCGGAACACATCCGGGATCAGCCCCAGTTGCTGGTAATTCACATTTTTAATGGTAATTGCCGAACGCGTCATGGCAGCAAGGCCAATAAAACTACCTACTTCGATCATGTCGGATAGCAAAGTGTGTTCACAACCATTGAGACTGGGGACTCCTTCTATGGTCAGAAGGTTGGATCCGATTCCCTGGATTTTCGCACCCATTTTTAAAAGCATCGTACAAAGCTGGAAAAGGTAGGGTTCGCAGGCGGCATTGAAAATAGTGGTGGTTCCCTGGGCGAGAACGGCTGCCATGACAATATTGGCCGTACCGGTAACCGAAGCTTCATCCAACAGCATGTAGTTGCCTTTCAGCTCGTTTGCGGTTACGGTGAACAGCTGATTTGTATAGTCGTAAGTAAACTCGGCACCCAGTTTCTGTAAGCCGGAAAAATGCGTATCTAAGCGCCGGCGTCCGATCTTGTCACCTCCGGGTGCATAAACGATGCCACGGCCGAAACGTGCGAGCAGGGGCCCGAGGATCATGATGGATCCGCGAAGGGCGCCGACTTTTTCCTTGAAATCATTTGTATCAAGGTAGTCAATGTTAATATCTGCTGCTTCAAACGTGTAAGAAGAACTGCCGGAAGGCATGACATTAACGCCCAGGGCTTTCAGCAATTCAATCAGTTTTATGACATCCCTGATCGCAGGAACATTATGAATGGTGACCTTGTCTTTGGTAAGAAGGCAGGCGCAGATAACCTGTAAAGCCTCATTTTTGGCTCCCTGGGGAATGATCTCTCCCTTAAGCTGTTTTCCACCTGTAATCCTGAAAGAATTCATTGTGGTTTTTTTCTGCCCCTCTGGTTGTTGTTGCCGGTATTTTTCTGCCGGAATGGTTTACGTGGTTTGTTGCGGGCAAGAAGATCGCTCGTAGTAGTAAGCTTTATGTCTTCATTTAGCTTAAGTTGTCCTTTTGACAATATTTTCAGATGTTCTTCGATCAGGTCATCCGAAACCGAATCGCGGTTCCAGTTCAGGTAAGATTTTTTAAGATGGATCGCGATGGTCTTTACCAATGCATCCTTTTCAGGCCCATCAGGGTATGCCGTTGCCTTTTCAATGATCATGGCAATGTTCTTTCCGTAATGCTTGAATTCGATTTCTTTGTCGTGATAAGAGATCCTTTCGGGCTTTGTGCTAATGTTTAGGGGCGGAGGGGGAGGGTACGGAGCGTCAACTTCGATCTTAAAATCGGAGATGATATAAAGATGGTCCCAGAGTTTGTGTTTGTAATCTACTGAATCCTTTGCCTGGGGATGCATCTGGGCCATGACATTGATGATGATTTTGGCTGCTTTAAGGCGTTGTTCCCTGTCTTCGATCGTACAGGCATACTGGATCATCTCCTGGATGTTCCGGCCATACTCAGGTATGATCAGGGGTTTACGGGTGGTGTTGTATTCCATATTCATTGACTTTTTGCAAAGATAAGGATAAAAGTCAAATAGCGAAATAGCGAAGTAGCGAAATGGCGAAATAACTTTGAATTTTCGAGTTATTTTTTCTTTGCCTTTGCGGTTAAAAAAGTCACGAGGCACGAGGGACCAGTCACGAGAGGAAGGCAATAGGCAATATGGAATTGATAATTTTTTCGCTATTTCACCATCTCACCATTTCGCTTCTATGTTG
>PLMO01000001.1 GCA_003142515.1 Bacteroidales bacterium | reverse complement strand
GAACCTATGGATCAGAAATAATTATTTTGATTTGATCTCAAACAATTTTCTTATTTCGTTTTAAGAAAGAAGGTAATTTCGCAATTATCTTCTTTTTTATTTATTGACCTTTCATTTGCTCCATCATGAAAAACATCTCATTCAAGAAAGTCGCTCCGTACCTGGCAGCCATCCTTCTTTTCATCGTTATCACGTTCGCTTTTTTCAGCCCGTTGCTCGAAGGAAAGCGTATCTTCCAGAGTGATATCATGCAATTCCTGGGAATGTCAAAAGAGATCGTCGATTACCGGTCAGCCACCGGACAGGAAGCACTCTGGACCAATTCCATGTTTGGCGGAATGCCGGCCTACCAGATTTCCGCCAACTATTCTTCCAACCTGGTATCTTACCTTGATAATATCTTTACATTGGGACTGCCCCATCCTGCCAACCTTGTGTTTCTTTACTTTCTTGGATTCTTTTTCCTTTTGCTTGTTATGAAAGTGGATCCCTGGCTTTCCATTGCAGGAGCCATTGCGTTTGCGTTTTCTTCCTTTTTCATGATCATCATCGATGTAGGTCATAATTCACAGGCACATGCCATCGGTTATATGGCCCCGGTCCTTGCCGGTTTTATCCTGACATTCAGGAAACGATACCTCCTGGGAGGCTTGCTTTCTGCGGTATTCCTCTCCCTGGAACTAAAAGCAAACCATCCCCAGATCACCTATTACCTTGTCATACTGGCGGTCCTTCTTGGGATCAGTGAACTCATCCAGGCAATACGGTTAAAAACGGTTAAACCCTACTTTATTTCCGTCGGGATCATCTTCATTGCCGGTGGTTTTGCATTGGCAACAAACATTACCAGTCTTTGGGCAACCTATGAGTATGGGAACTATACCATCCGGGGAAAATCCGAACTTACCACTGACAAGGCCAACCGTACTTCCGGACTGGACAAAGACTATGCTACCCAATGGAGCTATGGTGTCGGGGAAACCATGACACTTCTCATTCCCAACTTTTATGGCGGATCCGATCAGAAACTCGACATCAATTCAAATACGGCAAAAGCCCTCAGGGCCAACAATGTTCCGGAAGAGAACGTCCGTCAATTCGTCGATCAGCACCTGCCAATGTATTGGGGATCACAACCCTTTACGGCGGGGCCGGTTTATGTTGGCGCCATTATTTTCTTTTTGTTTGTCCTTGGATTATTGATCGTCAAAGGCCCGCTAAAATGGTGGCTGCTGGCAGCCACAATACTGTCCATCCTTCTTGCCTGGGGACATAATTTCATGGCAATAACCGACTTTTTCTTCAGCTATATGCCGGGATACAATAAATTCAGGTCTGTAACCATGATCCTGGTAATTGCGGAATTCGCCATGCCACTGCTGGGAATGCTTGCATTAAAGGAGTTCTTTGACTCAAAACAGGATCCGAAAAAATTGATGAAACAGCTTTTTATTGCTGCCGGGATTACCGCCGGAATCGCGCTGATCTTTGCACTTATTCCCGGNNTACCCTGATCTTCATCGTCCTGGCGGGCGTGGTCATGTTTGCCGTCCTGTTCAATAAAATCAGGAAGCAATATGCCTACCTCATCCTTTCGGCACTGATCCTTATTGATATGTACCCTATTGCCAAGAGGTATCTGAATGATCAAAGTTTCAGATCAAAATCACAGGTTGCCACACCTTTTGAGCCGACTCCTGCCGATGAGCAGATTCTCCAGGATAAAACGCCCGACTACCGTGTGCTGAACCTTACAGTAAACACCTTCAATGATGCCAGCACTTCCTATTTCCATAAATCACTCGGTGGATATCATGGTGCAAAACTGCGCCGTTACCAAGAGCTGATCGACGGTGGAATACAGAAGGACATCGAAATCTTTGCACGAAGCATGAGCACCGACAGCACCTCCGTTCTGAATATGCTGAACACGAAGTACCTCATCATTCCCGACAACAACCGGCAGCCTGCGGTTTTCCCGAATCCGAAAGCGATTGGAAACGCCTGGTTTGTTAATAATTTTAACCTGGTTGAAAATGCAGATGCCGAACTCAACGCTATCAAGAAATTCAATCCGCGTGAAACTGCCATCATCAATAAAAAATTTGCAGAAGACGTGAAAGGATTCAGCCCGGGCCGCGACACTGCGGATGCGATCCGGCTGGAGCACTATGCGCCGAATGATCTTCTGTACAATTACAAATCAAAGAATAATGGCCTTGCTGTTTTTTCCGAGATCTATTACCCGAAAGGATGGAATGCTTATGTTGACGGCAAACTGACGCCCCATTTTCAGACAGACTATGTTTTACGTGCAATGATCCTTCCCGCTGGCGAACATAAAGTCGAATTTAAATTCGAGCCGAAAGTATATTATATCGGAGAAAAAATCTCGCTGATCAGCTCCATCCTCCTGATCCTGGTCGTGATCGGGCTGGCTGCAGTGGAGATCCGGAAATCCATTGCATCCGGATCATGAAAAGAGTACTGATCATCACCTATTACTGGCCACCCAGTGGTGGGGCCGGCGTTCAGCGCTGGCTCAAATTTGCCAAATACCTTCGCGATTTCGGTTGGGAACCTGTGATCTATACGCCGGAAAATCCTGAATACCCTGAAACCGATGAATCCTTGTTCAAAGATATTCCCGTAGGAATTGAAGTGATTAAAAAATCGATTTGGGAACCTTATAACGCTTACAAGCGATTCATCGGGCAAAAAAAAGAGGAAAAAATCCAGGCTGGTTTCCTTTCTGTAAAAAAGAAAAATCCTGTTATCGAAAATATTTCGATATGGATCAGGGGCAATCTCTTTATCCCCGATGCCCGGAAATTCTGGATCAAGCCATCCATCCGGTTTCTTCTGAAATACCTCGCTGCTCATCAGGTCGATGCTATGGTCTCGACCGGCCCTCCCCATTCCATGCACCTGATTGCACTGGGGTTGAAAAACATGTTGAACATTCCCTGGCTGGCCGATTTCCGGGATCCATGGACCGAAATCGACTTTTATCATCAACTCCGGCTTACAAAACAGGCCGA
>PLMO01000083.1 GCA_003142515.1 Bacteroidales bacterium | reverse complement strand
ATCACTGTGCATAAGATTATGGGACCAAGTCTCCTTGAATCCATCTATGAACAATGTCTGATGAAAGAATATGAAGCTCAAATTATTTCCTATTTGAAGCTAACCAATAAAAAACTTGGATTCCTAATCAATTTTAATGTTCCGGTGTTAAAAGATGGTTTTAAAAGATATGTCAACAATTTTTAATCTCTGCGAATTCTGCGCCTCTGCGGTAAAAGTCTTTATCTCTTCAGCACCTCAAAAAAAGATTCAGCCTTCATTTCTGCCTACCGGCAGGTTTGTCTTAGCGGTTAAAGAAGTTTGAATAGATAGAAAAAGAGATACGGAAAAAAGAATTTCACATAAAAAAAACTGCAACCCCCTTAAAAATCGGGATTGCAGTTTTTCATGATAATGATCTGCCGGACCGTGGAAAGAATTGTTTCTCCGGTCAACAGAAATCAAGAACTACCGGATGATGAGTTTTTTCACCAGGATTTTTGCTGTTGAACCATCGGTAACCTGAACAAAATAGATCCCTGTTGAAAGATTCGTAAGATCAATATTCAGGATCGCAAGGTCGGTTGTTTCCTGGTAAACATTATTCCCGGTCACATTCATAATACGGATTTCTTTATTTCCTTTACCGTTAAAAACAAGTTTTACCAGTCCCTGGGATGGGTTCGGGGAGACCGTGAAATCGGTTGAATTGTTTTTTTCACCGATGCCAAGAATAGGAGTCCCAATAACCAGTATATCATCTAGCTCCCATGTTGAAGAGGCCGTAGCGGTGGAGGTATACTTAAATCCGACATAAACGCCCGTGCCACTGGTGCCGGACACATCAAGGTCGCCCGAGGAAGTCCAGGCAAAGCCGCCTGGTGACAAGGTTGGGGATAGATCAATCCACGTATATGAATTGGGATCACCGGAACCGTTATAATTGTTGGAAATTTTTACTTCCAGAGGATTTCCGGTGTAACTATACGCGTTCATGAAGGAAAGTACCTCATTGGTATAAAGATTAAAATTCATGGCAGGTGTGATCACCCAATCTTCGTTTACATTATTAACGCCACCGGCATAACCGTCCATTTTGGCACATGGGGAAGAGGATGTACCGTGGGTGGTATCGATTATCCAGTATTGATCTGGCCCTTGTATATTCTGCGTAATCATGGGTGCCAAAGTCCTATCATTGAAATCACGATGGAAAATAATTACTCCGTTTAGCGTTGTTGCGGTTGCTGCCGGGGCTGTACCATCTGTTTTATAATTGATAAGTGTACCCGAATTGGTGTAGGGATAGATGGCAAACCAATAGGGTGTGTTGCTCGGCAACCCGGTAAACATGCAGGTATGAACCCCTTGCAGGATATTCAAAGCAGCGCTTCCGTTCGATAAATCAGGATCATCAGGAACCGGGGTGCCATCAACCGGGGCCACGATGTTGTTTGCATTGCTGCCAAGAACAAGGTAGGATGTCGGGGGTTGGGCTCCGGTTGCATCTGTCCAGTTGAGGGTAATTTTAAAATAGCCCGGTGTTGCAGTGAAATTTGTAGGGTAATTCGTGGGTTCCGGCAAAATGGTACTGTTCCCGGTCCATGAAATATTATCGATCGCACACTGTCCGGAAGTCGTGGAATTCTGCTTGAAATCCAGAATAAAATCCCCTGCAGTATTTACATTGATAGTTCCGGAATTTTTTACGATTCCTTCCTCACTTGTGCTGGTAACGGTAGTAATTAAAATACCGTTTACAAAAAAATCTAATGCAACATTGGTTGTAAACACCTGCTTGTAATCAAAATTTAACGTGCCGCAGCCCCCATGGATTGTTCCGGAATAGACTTCTCCGGGGGGAGTTCTGGCCTTTCCCATTGTTGGAGTGGGAGCAACGATCACTGAATCTCCGCGGCATTGGTTATAGGTCCATATTGAACCGTCCTGTCCGACAAAGGTACCATTATGGTAAGCATTCGAAGTTTCAGGAAAATTGTTGAAATTTTCAAATCCCTGGCTTCTTACATTTTGAGCAACAAAGATCAAGAATAAGAAAAAACTGAGTAAAAGTACTTTTTTCATTTGCGTTTGAATTAATGAATCATTAATAAGAGTTGATAATGTATATAAAGATTATTGGATTATCAGTTTCTTTGAGACCATCGTATGTGTTGCGTTGTCAAATGCCTGGACAATATAGATCCCTTTTGAAAATCCCGAGAGATCAAACTCCATGAATTCACCGGCAGACAGCTTTTGTTCAATTATATTGCCCATCCCGGAAATTATTTTTACCTCATGGAAATTTTTCCCCGCAAAAATCACAGTGAATTTACCTGATGTGGGGTTCGGATAGATCACGAAGGGATTTTTTTCGTTTAAGGTTCCAAATCCGGTTGTACCCACTTCAATATACCCGGATTTCACAATACTACTCCCCCCTGCGATATTAGCCACTGTGAGTGAAACATCATAAGTGCCAAAAGAAGTATATTGTATCGGTTGCGGAATAAGCAGGTTGGAAGAGTGCGGCGTTCCTCCTTCGAATTCCCAGTTCCATGTATCAACCTGCCCGCTCGAAGAATCGGTAAACTGAACAAAATCATTCAGGTGAATATGCGTTTTATTGGCTGTGAAATTTGCAACAGGCGGATAGGAACAACCTTTCCCTGGTGAAGCCCAGATGGTGTCTTGTGCGGCATTGATTGCCGCAAACTCGAGGGCNNCGAATCGACGGTGGCATTGAATCGGTCCTTCAGCTTGATCAGGGCGCCGCTATTGCTAAGCGAACCATTGGCCCATTGCAATGCAGTTACCCCGAATGTATGGTACATGGCGGATGCGCTTTTTGCAACCAATACATAAGAATAGGGGCCAACGGTGTAATTTGGGAACGTAAAGCTCACAGGATTAGCAAAATAAAATCCCTGGAGGTTGATCGCTGCCGTATCATTGTTATACAATTCGATGAACTCGAGCGAATCAGTACCGCTTTCAGGCGGGTTGTACATGATTTCTGTAACTACCATCTTTGAATTCAGGGGGGCATTCACTGTGATGTATCCCGATTTACAGAGTGTATTGGTACCATATGAGTTGGTTGTCGTAAGGCAGACGTTGTAAACCCCGGGGTAGTTGTAAACGATTCCGGTCGGATTCTGAACAGTTGACGACATCGGGGTTCCTCCTATGAACGACCAGTTCCATGAAACCGGGCAATATCTTGTAGAATCATAAAAGTTGACCGATTGTCCTTGTGTAATATTTGTATTGCTTGCGCCGAAATTTGTAATGGGGGCAAAGGGATCACATAGAGTGGAAAATTGCACATCGCTCCCATATCCAGTTCCGATGACATTTGTAGCATAGGCCCTGACATGATAGGTAGTGCTGGAAATGAGCCCGGTCATATTACTTGTAAAGGGGCCGATAGTTCCGGGTTCGGTAGTATGATTGTCGGTGATAGTTGGATTGGTGCTGGTAGACCAGCAAATGCCTCTTGCCGTAATCGGGGAGCCTCCGTCGGAAATAACATTCCCTCCCCCGGTGGCCGTTGTTGATGTTATTGCCGTAACGGCACTGGTTGTAATGACAATTTGTACCCCCAGGGGTGTAACATCAGCCCATGCCGGCCCAATCCTGATTTCATCGATTTCAACTTTAGGCGTTGTTGCATTGTTCCTCAAACAAATGGAGGCGAAAGTGGCAAAAGCTCCGGTTCCGCTGTTATTCGTGACCGATCCGGATGGCTCAGCTCCGCCCAGACTGGACGGGTTCACCCAAAGGCTGGCGATAGTGGGCGAAGCGCTTTTATCGTATTTTGCCACAACGAGGTAGGTTGTTCCGAAGTTAAGATCTTGTGCAAACTCAGTGAATGTTGGTGTTCCGCCTGAAGTATTCTCGATCATGAAACGATAATTTGCCCCGGAATTGACGGACTTGGCTCCCAGCCTGGCACCAAAAATAGTAACCGCCGCACCGGCCGTTGCTCCAAAATGCATAAAATAATCACCGGCTGCAGTTAAATCGGAATTATCGACAATATTTAATAAAACTGAAAAATAAAGAACATTACCGGAATAAGTGATTGCCCTGTTTATATCTCTCGAGGTAAGGTTGTTATTTCCAAACATAGACACTTTATAACCATTTGGTGGGAAAAGCCCGGGATATGATAGATTGCCGTTGACAACATCAATGGTTGTCGTTTGTCCACTTGTTACGCTGTGCGTGGTCCAGTTATTCGAGTAGCTTCCAGCGTTTCCATTCCCCCCGACATATGTCGGCGGCGTATAATTAAAATCCTCATAAAGAACGATCTGTGCATGCCCGATTCTATTTATTCCAATCAATAAAACAACCAAAAAACTAATGGCAATTAGTGTAAATCTTTTCATAGTGTTCACTTTTCCAATAGGTTATTAATTATCCTGAAATTTCAATATCATGTTGCTCTCATTAATCAAATCGAAGGGTTCAGAAGCATATCCGGTATGTTTCGTTTATATGAAGGGTATTGGTTTCAAAGACCTTTCGAAAGGAATTATTCTTATTTAACAAATGTATAAAGATTTTTGCTGACTCAGGTTATTTTATATTTAAGAAAATATTAACAAAAAGAAATGAACTTCTTCAACGGAAAATATTCATCGGTCGAAAAAGCTCATTTTTCGTTCAGCCAATCTGCTACCGGATCGTTTTTGGGGCTGCTACAGACAGGTTATTTATCTTTTACTTCTTCAAAATCAACATCGGTGACTTCATCGTTACCGCTTTGCTGTTTTTGTTCCGGTCCGGCCTGAGGACCGGCTTGCGGGCCTTCCTGTGGCTGCTGCGGTTGTGCGCTCTTGTACATATCTTCACTGGCGCTCTGCCACATCGAATTCAGGTTCGCCATGGCTTTATCAATACCAGGAAGATCTTTATTTTTATGCGCTGTTTTTAATTCCTCCAGCGATTTCGTGATCGATTCTTTTTTATCTCCCGGTATCTTGTTGCCGAATTCCTTGAGTTGTTTTTCGGTCTGGAAAATCAGGGAATCTGCAGTGTTTAATTTATCGATCTCTTCTTTGATCCGTTTATCCGTATTTGCGTTCATCTGGGCTTCTTCTTTCATCTTCCTGATATCTGCATCTGATAATCCCGAGGAGGCTTCAATACGGATTTGTTGCGATTTCCCGGTTGCTTTATCCCTGGCAGCAACATTCAGAATCCCGTTTGCATCAATGTCGAATGTCACTTCGATCTGGGGGATGCCGCGTGCTGAAAGAGGAATGCCATCTAAGTGGAAACGGCCGATACTCTTATTCTGATTCGCCATGGGCCTTTCACCCTGAAGAATATGAATCTCTACGGAAGTTTGATTATCTGCTGCAGTTGAGAAGACTTCTGATTTTTTGGTTGGAATCGTTGTATTGGACTCGATTAACCGGGTCATCACGCCACCCAGGGTTTCGATTCCCAATGACAGCGGAGTGACATCCAGCAATAGAACATCTTTCACTTCTCCTGTCAGAACACCTCCCTGTATTGCTGCGCCTACGGCAACGACTTCATCCGGGTTTACTCCTTTTGAAGGTTCTTTTCCAAAGAAATCCCTGACTAATTTCTGTACAGCGGGAATCCTGGTGGAGCCGCCTACCAGGATCACTTCATCAATGTCAGCCGGTTTCAGGCCGGCATCTTTCATGGCTTGCTCGCAGGGCGGAATGGTCGACCGCATCAATTGGTCGATCAATTGTTCAAATTTAGCCCGCGAAAGTTTTTTTACCAGATGCTTGGGAATACCGTCAACCGGCATAATATATGGCAGGTTGATCTCAGTCTCGGTCGAGCTGGATAATTCTATCTTGGCTTTTTCAGCAGCTTCTTTTAATCGCTGCAATGCCATCGGGTCTTTCCGCAAGTCAATCCGTTCTTCTTTCAGAAATTCATCTGCAAGCCAGTCAATAATAAGGTGGTCAAAATCATCTCCTCCAAGGTGGGTATTCCCGTTGGTGGATTTTACCTCAAATACGCCTTCGCCCAGTTCCAGGATGGAAATATCAAATGTTCCACCACCCAGGTCAAATACGGCAACCTTCATGTCCCTGTTCTTCTTGTCGAGACCGTAAGCCAGGGCAGCTGCAGTAGGTTCGTTGATGATTCGCTTGACATCCAGGCCTGCAATTTCACCTGCTTCTTTTGTAGCCTGACGCTGTGAATCGCTGAAATATGCCGGTACTGTAATGACTGCTTCCTTGATTTCCATTCCAAGATAATCTTCTGCCGTTTTTCTCATTTTCTGAAGTATCATGGCAGAAATTTCCTGCGGAGAATACAATTTGCCGTTGATGTTGACACGCGGAGTATCATTCTCACCATGATCTACATGGTACGGTACGCGTTTTATTTCTTTTTCAACCTGATTATAGGTCTCCCCCATGAAACGTTTTATGGAAAAAACGGTGTTATGAGGATTGGTGATTGCCTGACGCTTGGCCGGATCGCCAACTTTTCGTTCACCATTTTCAGTAAAAGCAACGATGGAGGGAGTTGTTCTCCTTCCTTCACTGTTGGCGATGACAACCGGTTCGTTCCCTTCCATTACAGCAACACAAGAGTTCGTGGTTCCAAGATCGATACCAATGATTTTTCCCATTTTAATCAAATTTATTGTGAATATTTTTTTTGGAATTTCATCCCTCAATGTCAATCATTATGCCAAAACAGGTTTGGCTGCCAGATTGTGACAAAACGACAGGGAAAGGAATGAACAAGGTGTCAGAAACCCCGATGGATTAAGGCAGTATCGCTTTTAATCTGATCCAGTGTAGTATTACCAAGATGGACCGTATCGATTTTATTTACAAACCTGCTCGAGAAGAGCCCGATTCCGTTGTAAATGTTAGAAAAGGAAGGTCGTTCCTGGATGATGGAAAGGGATGGTTCGGACACTTCCATATAGGTATTGAGATCCTCAGAAGCCACACTGAAAATATAATCCACCCAAAGCGCTGTTCTCGAAATGACATTGGGATCTATCTTTATGTTACCTTTTATTACCGTATAAAAAAGATCTGAGGAAAAACTTTTTAAAATTGGTTCGGTCACAGTTTCATAAGGATCTGCCACCTGATAATTATCGAATACCAACCAGTCAATTGACTTCGGAACCGTGCCATTTGAAGTAGTTTCAGAATAGTGAAAACGAATCACAAGCTGATAGCGTTTCCCTCCAAATGCAGGATCAAATTCAACTTCAAAATTATGTCCGGGGATATAATCCACTTGTCTAAAATAAGGATCCGGAATCTCGATATTAAAGCTGTGAACGAGGGTAGTGGAGGCAGAATCCACAATCCCGGTCTTCTTATGGGTGATTTTAAGCCTGTAAGTATTGTTTTGATCCAAATGACCGGTAGGGCTGTAATATACCAGTTGGTAAGGATAATAAAATATGGAATCTCCGGCCTCTTTTGTATGAATGGTGATGGTATCAAAGACATAGGTTTTCACAAGGTTACTGCCCGACCATGCTTCCATTTTCACATCCAGCTTATCAGGATAGGTACTTGAATCGGGAATCTTTGCAAATTGCATTGCATCACCCTCGCCCAGAAAAGCTTTTGTGATTTTAATGTATGTGGTATCTTCATTTTGGCTAAGAAGTCCGTAAACCACTGTAATGTCCCTCCAATCTGCATTCACATTCAGTTTTTTATTGCAGGAATAAAGAACCGGGAGAAAGATGAGGACAACAAGGATAATTCTGAGGTAACGCATGTTTTTTTGATCTGGAAAAGGAAGACAAAAGTAAATACTTTTTAATTATTTGTTGTAGTTTTGCTGATAAATAGTTAAAGAATGAAACCATCTTACCGGAATGTTCTGAAAGTTACCACACATGTGCTCCAGGAAATGAAACTGGAAGGGGAGAAAATTGCCATGCTTACGGCTTATGATTATTCTTTTGCCAGGATCCTTGATGGAACGGGTATTGACGTCATTCTTGTCGGGGATTCCGCTTCTAATGTGATGGCAGGCCACACTTCCACACTCCCCATCACGCTAAATGAGATGATTTATCATGCTTCTTCGGTAGTGAGAGCTGTGAAGAGGGCGTTGGTAGTTGTTGATATGCCCTTCGGCACTTATCAGGGTAATTCGAAGGAAGCCTTGTCTTCTGCCATCCGGATCATGAAAGAAAGTGGTGCGGATGCCGTTAAACTTGAAGGGGGAAAAGAGATCATTGAGTCGGTTGACCGGATTCTGTCTGCCGGTATTCCAGCGATGGGTCACCTCGGTTTGACACCGCAATCCATTCACAAATTCGGAACCTATGTTGTAAGGGCCACCACGGAGGAAGAAGCGTTGAAACTTATGGAAGATGCTCATCTGCTCAGTCGTGCGGGATGTTTTTCCATCGTCCTTGAAAAGATCCCTGCAAAACTCGGAGCCCAGATAGCACATGAAATAAAAATCCCTGTCATCGGGATCGGAGCCGGGCGGGATGTCGACGGCCAGGTACTGGTGCTGCATGATATGCTTGGGATAACGATGGATTTTTCTCCGCGTTTTCTTCGCCGGTACAACAACCTGGCGGAATCGATCCAGGGTTCGGTAACCAACTATATCAATGATGTCAAATCTCTTGATTTCCCTAACGAACGGGAACAATACTAATGAGCAGGAACTCGATCGGAAACGATATTCTTTTCGAAGACAATCATCTTATCATCTTTAACAAGCAGCCCTCCCAGATCGTCCAGGGAGATAAAACCGGCGATGTGCCGCTCAGTGATCTGCTCAAAGCATTTATCAAAGAGCGCGACCATAAGCCCGGCAATGTATTTCTTGGGGTTGTTCACCGTATAGACCGGCCGGTAAGCGGGGTGGTCATTTTCGCAAAAACCAGCAAGGCCCTTACCCGTCTTAACGAAATGATCAAAGCCGGACAGATCCATAAGACCTATTGGGCAGTAGTTAAAAACCAACCACCCGAAGACAGCGGACATCTTCTTCATTACCTGAAAAAAAACGAAGAAAAAAATAAATCTTTCGCCTATGACAAGGAAGTGTCCGGTTCCCGGAAGGCTGAACTCACATATCGTCTGATCAGTACGAGTCAGCATTATTTTCTGCTGGAAGTGAACCTGCTCACGGGTCGGCATCATCAGATACGCACCCAGCTTTCAAAGATCGGATGCCCGATCAAAGGCGATCTGAAATATGGGTTCGACCGGTCGAACCTGGATGGTTCGATCCATTTGCATGCAAGGCAGATCGAATTTATGCATCCGGTAAGTAAAGAAGAAATACACGTGGTTGCCGATCCACCAGATGACAAGCTCTGGGCGTCATTTCAATTACAACTTAAAAACAAATCCTGAGGAATCCTTGTTACGATTCATAAGATGAAAGCTGCAGAAATAACCCCACCGTCAGATACGGTTCTTTCCAGGGATCTGAAATTGATTTCTCTTAAAGCAAGTACCGATTCCACTGCGGATTTTCAGAGTCTTTTGTCACCGGCTATTCCGCATGCACAATCATTTTTCACTTCCCATCAGCTGAAAATCCAGGGTATACGGCCCGTACCTTTCAAAAAATATCAACCCGACTGGATCCTGGGTTTTCTTATGCTATGTTTTATGCTGCTTGCATGGGTTCAGGTATACTACCGCCGAAGGTTCAGGCAGATCCTGATGGCACCTTACTCCAAAAGGTTTCTGAGTCAGCTGGTAAGGGATGGTGACCTTTTTTCCGAACGGATTTCATTAGTCGCGGGGTTTATCTATTTCGTAACGACTTCTTTATTCCTCTATCAGCTCAATGAACTTGTACTCGTAAAAGATGCCGCGAGGTTGATCCAGGGCTTTCCCCTTTTCACCCTGATCAGCATTTTTGTGGTGGGTTTCTGGATCCTGAAAATCGGGCTGATCCGGTTCCTGTCGTTTATCTTCAGAACCCATCAGCCTTCCAATGAATACATTTTAAATATTTTGATCTTCAATATTTTGACCGGAATATTTTTATTGCCTTTGTTGGTTTTTGCAGTGTATTTGAAATGCGTTATTTTTCTTTGGATCTGCATGATAATTTTCACTTTGTTCTTTATCTTTCGATTGATCAGAGGGTTTTTGATAGGAATTTCAATAACGAAATTTTCCAGTGTGTTTTTATTTGTGTATCTTTGCAGTCTCGAAATGTTACCCTTGGTCGTATTGATAAAAGTTGTTTTGAAGTATTATTTATAAGCGATTAGGAAATTAAGTTTGAGTGTGCAACGTTAAAAAACACACAACATTGAAAATAAAAACCATCCTTGTCTCTCAGCCCCAGCCATCAGATCTTGAAAAATCACCATATGCTGATCTGGCAAAGAAGTTCAATGTCAATGTTGTATTCCATAAGTTCATAACTATTGAAGGTATACCTGCCAAAGAATTCCGGAAAGACAGGATCAACATCCCCGACTACACCGCGGTTATTTTTACATCCCGCAACGCGGTTGATCATTTTTTCAGAATATGTAAAGAAATGCGTATCGAGGTGTCCGATACCATGAAGTATTTCAGCATCTCCGAATCCACGGCTTATTATCTCCAGAAATATGTTCAGTACAGGAAAAGGAAAGTTTTTCACAGTAAAGAAAACTTTTCGAACCTTGTTGAACTGATCAAAAAGCACAAAACCGAAAAATTCCTGTTACCCTGTTCGGATATCCATAAGCAGGAGATCGCCAATATGCTGGAGGAAAACAAGATCCAGTTCAGGAAAGCGGTTATTTACCGTACACTTGCCAGCAATCTTTCCGACATCAAAATAGAAGATTATGATATGCTGGTCTTTTTCAGTCCTGCCGCNNCTTACGCTGAATGTTTCGGCTCCATCAAAAACGGCACCTTCCATGACCATGGCCATTGACCAGTACCTGCTGAATGAGTTGAAGAAAAAATGACATGAAGCAAACTTTCACAAAGGATGAAAGGTTGTGCAAGAAAATTCTGATCACAAAACTCTTCCGGGAAGGCAATTCTTTTTTTATTCATCCATTTCGCGTGACTTTCATCGAAACGGGGGTTCCTGTAGATTTTCCCGCACAAGTACTCATTTCTGTTCCCAAGCAGAACCTGCGAAAAGCCGTTCACCGGAACAAAATCAAACGCAGGATCCGGGAAGCTTACCGCACAAACAAGGGGATCCTATATGAAACCCTTACAGAAAGACAACAGCAGATGGCATTTTGCATTACATATACATCCAAAGAAATCCTTCCATCCAGCCTGATCCGGGAAAAAATAATATTACTTTTACAACGTTTAAGGAAAGAACATGCGCAAATTATTGGGTAATTTCTTTATCCTTTTGATCCGGTTGTACCAGGGCGCAATTTCTCCTTACCTGATGTCGTCATGCAGGTTTACGCCTTCCTGCTCGGTTTACGGTATAGAAGCGCTAAAGAAGCATGGCCCTTTCAAAGGTGGTTGGCTTACCCTGAAAAGACTGGCGCATTGTCACCCCTGGGGTGGAAGCGGGTACGATCCTGTTCCCTGAATGCCAGGAAATAAACGAATAACAAGTATAACAGATAATAATTAGGAATTATGATACGCAGAGGAGAAGTTGTTTTATTGATTATGCTTTTGCTGGGTGCATGTAAGCTTGCACCCGCACAGGCTCCAAACGAACAGGGTTTTGAAATCGTAAAGAATCTTGACATTTTTTCGAATGTCATAAAAGAATTGAATACAAATTATGTAGATGACATAAAGCCGGGAGAACTCTCAAAAACGGCCATCGACGCTATGCTCGAGTCACTCGATCCTTATACGAATTACATCACCGAAACCGAAATCGAAGACTATAAATTCATCACTACCGGTGAATACGGAGGAATCGGGGCATTGATCCATCAGAACGGGGACTATGTGGTAATTTCGGAACCTTACGAAGGAGCCCCCGCACAGAAGAGCGATCTCAGGGCAGGTGATAAGATCCTTGAGATCAACGGACAATCTGCCAAAGGAAAAACTTATTCCGATGTAAGTGCCATTTTGAAAGGTCAGGCAGGTACCACGATCACGCTGAAAATCCAACGCCCGGGTGAAAATGCACCCATCGAGAAGGTTCTCAATCGTGAGATCATCAAGATTGATAATATTCCTTATTCCGGCATGCTGGATCATGACATCGGCTATATTAAACTTACCAGTTTTACGCAGAAAGCTGCATCAGAAGTCAAACAGGCTTTTTTGAAACTCCGAGAAAAAGACGGGTTGAAAGGGATCATAATCGACATCCGTGGGAACGGTGGCGGTTTGTTGAATGAAGCCGTCGATATTGTAAATATTTTTGTTGACCGGGGTCAGGATGTAGTCACCACAAAAGGGAAACTTCCCGACAAGAACCATACGTANNACCTTTGGGAAAGGGCTGGTTCAGAACGTAGTTCCACTGAGTTATAATGCCCAGATGAAAGTCACCGTAGCCAAGTATTATATTCCCAGCGGCCGGTGTATCCAGGCTATTGATTATTCGCATAAAAACAAAGAAGGCGTATTTGGCACCATCCCCGATTCCCTTATTTCAGCGTTTAAAACAAAGGGTGGACGGACCGTATACGAAGGAAGAGGGATAAAACCCGATATTTACACGGATAAATTTGACTACAGTAACATTGCGATGGCGCTTTATTCAAAATACCTGATCTTTGACTTTGCAACTCAATTCAGGATAGATCATCCCGCTATTCCTCCCGCCGATAAATTTGAGATAACCGATTCCATCTTCAATGTATTCTTAGCCTTTATCTCCGATAAGAATTATGATTATAAAACAAAAAGCGAAGAAGCCCTGGAAGACCTCCGGAAGAATTCAGAAAAAGAGAATTATTTCAATGCCATCAGATCGGAATACGATGCGCTGAAAAAACAGATGGAGAATGATAAAAAAAGCGATCTGACAAAATTCAAATCGCAGATCAGCGACTTGATAAAGCAAGAAATTGTATCAAGATATTATTATCAGAGAGGCAAGATTATCGCCTCCCTGAGAACTGACAAAGACCTTGCAAAAGCTATAACTACACTGACCGATCAGAACCTTTACAAATCGGTCCTGGCAGGCACTTATAAACCCCCTGTAGGAGCCAATGATAAGAAAACCGGGGATGACGATTCGTCCGATAATGATGATCCCGGATTACACTGATTAAAATCTCCTTCATGGAACAGAAAAACATTTCCTTCTCTTACCTGGAATATGATTCAATGGATGAATTGTCTCCTTCAGACCGGGAGTTGCTGGAACATGCAAAGAATGCCGTGGATTCTGCCTATGCACCTTATTCACAATACAAGGTGGGTGCAGCTGTAAGGATGGGAAATGGCAAAATCATTACCGGCAACAACCAGGAGAATATGGCTTTCCCGTCGGGACTTTGCGCAGAGAGGGTGGCATTGTTTGCAGCAGCTTCTACAAACCCTGGGATCGCGGTAAAAGCTATCGCAATTACGGCGAAATCGTTGCAATTCCCGGTTGAAAAGCCCGTGCCACCTTGCGGATCCTGCCGGCAAGCCATCATCGAATATGAGATGCTTAGTCATGAAAAGATCCGGATCATCCTGATGGGAGAAACCGGGAAAGTGCTGACCATCGAAGGAATGGACGCACTGCTTCCGCTTGCGTTCAAAGAAGAGGGACTTAAGAAGTGAGATGTGAGTAGTGAGTAGTATATAGTGATTTTACAAGGGAACCCCGTAGGGGTGACATTATTCTAGTAAAGAAATATAAAATACCTATAAAACCCCGTAGGGGTGACATTATTCTAGTGATATGAAAATAAAGACGATTTTAGCTGGAATTACCCTCGTTGGATTGTTTGTGGCAGCAAAAAGCGACAGGCCTGCCTATCGTATATTCAATATTAAAGGTCATGCTGCCGATTATGGTGATCTCCTCAAAGCCGCAAGAAATGCGGATGTAGTGTTTTTCGGAGAGAGCCATACCGACCCGATATGCCACTGGCTTGAATTGCAACTTACTAAAGACCTTTATGAAGAGAAGAATGGCAAGCTGATCATTGGGGCAGAGATGTTTGAACGGGATAACCAACTGCTTTTGAATGAATACATTTCTTCCATGATCCGGAAAAGGGATTTTGAAGCGGAAGCCAAACTCTGGCCCAACTACAAAACCGATTATGCACCTATCGTGGATTTTGCTGCTAAAAAAGGGGTGAAATTCATTGCCACAAATATTCCAAGGCGTTATTCGGCTATTGTAAACCTCAAAGGACTTGAAGGTCTCGACAGCATCAATGCATTGGAACGAGGGATGATGGCGCCATTACCACTCAAGTACAATCCCGAACTGGGATGCTATAAAAAGATAGGCGAGATGGTTGCCGGTTCCCCGATGCACATGGGCGATAACCTGCCCAAAGCGCAGGCAATCAAGGATGCAACTATGGCGTGGTTTATTCTCAAGAATGTGAATGACGGGTATGTTTTTTTTCATATTAACGGGAGTTACCATTCCGAAAATCATGAAGGGATTGTGTGGTACCTGAAAGAATACAATAAAAGAAATGCAACGGATCTGAAGATCCTTACCATTACTGCCGTTGAACAGGACGACTTGGATGAACTTAAAAAAGACAATCTTGGAAAAGCCGATTTTATCGTTTGCATACCTGAAGACATGACTCAAACCCAGGAAGCTTCAGCAGGCGCTATCGTTATGCCACCTGCTGCGACGACTCCGGCCGGCCCAATGAAAAACGCAAAGGCAGATACTGTGAAAAAGCCTGCTCCCGAAACCGGGTCAGGCGGGGATGACGACGATGATGATTGATGCTTTACCGCTTCAGGCAAATGTGAAATAAGCATTGATCAGAAAATTCCACAAGGTTACGATAATCGTCGCAACTATTTTCGAAAGATAGAAATTGATCTTGAACTTGCCGTTCAACAACCAGATTATCGCGCTGTTGATTCCCAGTCCGATCAGGGCGATAATGAAAAACCGTGAAAACTCCTGAATGATCTGCGGGTTATGGCTGTTAAAGGTCCAGATCCTGTTGAGAAAATAATTGGTGGTAGCAGCAAGGGAGAATCCGATGGCATTGGCAATATATTTCTGGACCTTCAGTACCTCTTTGAAGAAATAGGTGGTCCCGAAATCAACGAAAATACCTGAAAATCCCACCATACAGAACTTGATAAATTTCAGCAGGAAGACCTTGTCAATGAGTTTGGTTAATTCCATAAATTGGGATAATTTTTTTAACTTATTACGATCTATAACGGTATGATCAGTACTTCATTCTTCCCATTCCTGATCACTTCTACGCTGATGGTCTGGCCTTGTTTCAGTTTTCCCAGCCGTGACATATATTCATAGATGTTCCCGACGGTCATGCCGTTGATGGAAATGATGATGTCGCCTTTCAGCATGCCCCCTTTATCGGCAGGGCCATCCTTGGTAACACCATCTACCCGTAATCCTTTTTTCTCCGTTCCTGCAAAGTCGGGCATGATACCCAGGGTGACTTTCATCCTGCGTCCTCCCCTTCCGTAACCTTCTTTCTTACCGGATTCATGAAAAGTCAGGGCTTTGGGCAGGTTATCAATATTCATGATGAGGTTGTAGCTGAAGTCGCCGATCTCTTTTTCCTTTCCGTAATCCAGTTTATAGGCAACATCAAATGGGGTATGATAGTCCATGTGAGAACCGGTCGTAAAAAAGAAGACAGGGATATTGGAGGCATAGAATGAAGCATGGTCGGAAGGCCCATAACCGTCGGGCGAGTGGGTAACAGTAAAAGGGAGACTTTTTTCATAGATACGGATTATTGAATCGGCCTCAAGCGAAGTCCCGGTTCCGCTGATAGAGATAGAATTCTTCTCTTTATCGAAACGGCCTACCATATCGAAATTGAACATGGTCTTGATCTTTTTCATGTCTACCGGCGAATGATCGGTAAAATATTTCGATCCAAGCAATCCCATTTCCTCACCGCTGAAAGAAATGAAGATAACACTTCTCTTTAACCGGTTTTTTTCGGCTGCAAGTTTCCCGGCAAGTTCGATGACCATCGCTGTTCCGGATGCATTATCGTCGGCGCCATTATGAATGGCAACCGTGTCGGGCATCCTGGATCCGGAACCCGGGCCGCCAAACCCCAGGTGGTCATAATGGCCGCCAATGACAATATATTCATCTTTTAAAACCGGATCGGTTCCTTCGATCATCCCAATCACGTTTTCTGTTCTTGCTTTTTTCTGGATGATTTCGGCTGATGCATTCACCACTACAGGTAGAAGGAGGGTTTTGGGTTTTCTTGTTTTATTCAGGATTTTTTCAAGTGAATCCAGTTCATATCCGGAAGATTTCAACAGCATATTCCCTACCTCGCGCTTGATGTTGATGACAGGAATCCCGGCTGTTACATCATTGTTTTCTGAGTGAAGCCCGATCAGTTTGTCGTCTTTATCCATGTTTACCGGTGTGACAACCAGAACACCTGCAGCACCATGATCCTTTGCTACGAGGATCTTTCCCCGGATCTCGGTATAAGGGATGAATTTGCTTTCATTGTTATCCAATTCCGGATCGCCCCTGAAAATCATGACCCATTTTCCTTTTACATCCACTCCTTCATAATCCTTCCATTTCAGGCTATCCTGGTCGATATCGAAACCATATCCTGCAAACACAACGGTATTGCCGATGGTTCCATTCGAGGAATAAGCTACAGGCATGAAATCCTTTTTAAAGGTTCCCTGGAAACCTTCAAACCGGAGGTCATTATGATCGCCGGCTGTGACATCCGTTACAATTTCGAAATACTGAAAGCCATTGTCGCAGATCAGTTTCAACCCAGAGGCTATGAACTGGTCGCGGATGTAATTTGCGGCAATATCGGCTTCCTTCGTTCCGGGTTTGCGGCCTTTCAACGAATCGGATGCAAGAAAATAAACATCGGTCTTGAGTTCCTGTGCCGTGATTTCAGGTTTGCGCTGCGAAAAAACAACATCTGTTAAGATTAACAGGAAGAAGAGGAAGATTTGGATTTTTTTCATATTTTAAAATAAGTTTTAAGTATTAAGTTTTAAGTGTTAAGTGTTAAGATTTTGGGTTTCGTTTTTATACTGCAGGGATTTCTAAAAATCACGCTATACTTAAAACTTAACACTTAAAACTGAATCCATTTATCAACATGTCACCAATTCATCAATTCACAACTTTTTCAATGACACCACCTCCGAGTACGAGGTCGTCCTGGTAAAAAACAGCAGATTGGCCTGGGGTGATGCCATCATTCGGGAAATGAAATGTAACTTTAACGGAATCCTTTTCAAATGGTTCGATGCGTGCACCGGTTGCGTTCTGTGCCGACCGGATCTTCACATTCACTTCCATTGGTTCGGCCAGGGATTCGATTGCGATCCAGTTCAGGTCGTTCACAATGAAAGAAGAATTCATCACCTCTTCCCGTATTCCGACAATAACTGTGTTCTTTTCTTTGTTGAGGCTTAGCACATAAAGGGGTTCGGAATAAGCGACTCCAAGGCCTTTCCGTTGTCCGATGGTAAAATTCCAGAATCCGTTGTGTTTCCCCAGAACATTTCCTTTACGGTCGACAATATCGCCCGGCGTATCTTTGATATCAAGCAAATCCCTGTAATCCCCGCTGTAAAAATCCTGGCTTTCTTCTTTTTCAGATAAAGGGATGTTGATCTTTGTGGCGATTTCCCTTACTTCCTGTTTTGTCATGTTTCCGATCGGGAAAAGGATTTTGGAAAGCTGTTCCTGGGTAAGGCGATAGATAAAATAGGTCTGGTCCTTCCTGGGATCAACTCCTTTTTTCAGCAAAAACCGTTTCCGTTGAGCATCCCATTCGACGATTGCATAATGACCAGTGGCAAAATAGTCGAAGTCAAGCCCTTCCATTTTTGCCATATCCGGAAGCATCCCGAATTTGATCAGTTGGTTGCATTTCACGCAAGGATTTGGGGTACGTCCCGAAAGATATTCCTGGCGGAAATAGTCAAGAACAAGTGTTTTATACCTTTGAGAGCAATCGAACACGAGGTAAGGAATATCGAGGATGCCGGCCAGTTCCCTTGCCTCTTCAATTTCTTCATTTTCATCGGGACCATAACAGGCATGCTTCCCGGAAGGGAGCAAGCTGGGTTTTCCGTCCCAGATCGACATGGTCACGCCGGTGACATCATATCCCTGCTGTTTCAGAAGGTATGCTGCAACCGAAGAGTCAACTCCTCCGCTCAGGCCGACAATAACTTTTTTCTTTCCCGTCACAGAATATCCGTTTAAAAATTAAAGGCAGCAAAGGTAAGAATAATCGTGTAATCTATTTGGCCAGAACCAATTTCTGCGTTATTGATTCTGCAGGAGTTGTCAGCCTGATCATATAGATACCGGAAGGCAGGGGGCCTTTTGAAAAGGGAATGCTGTAATTCCCCGGTTGACTATAACCATTGGCCAATATATTGACTTTTGTTCCCTGTAAATCAAACATTTCCAGCAAGATATTTCCTCCTTTTTCCAGATGATAACGGATCCACCCGTTTTCCGAAATTGGATTGGGCCAGATCAGAAGGGAATTTGTTTCTTTACCTGTTTCAGGCGGGATCGATGTTACCGGTGAGCAGGGTTGAAACTGAACCCCATCCAGCCAGAGTGTGTATCCATAGTCCCATGTGTCGGCGTGAAATTCCACATAATTGACTTTATCCAGTGACATGGTCCCAACCGTTGTGCGGTTGAACTGTGAATTTCCCGCCAGGGGGACCTTGTATTGTTTCCAGATCAAGTTTGCTGACGTGAGCAGGTTGGGTGAAGCAGTGTACTTATAGTAATTGCCTGCCACATCCCCAACACGAATATGGAAATACTGGAAACCAATTATTATATTCGGTATGGTCATGACCCAGAAATAAAGGGTATCCTGTTGGGTCAATGACCACTGGGAAAGCGAATCATCCGCCGGGCGGTAATTCAGAGCGACATCCCAGCCTCTTCCTGTAACAAGTTTAACTGAAGCATACCCTTTCACTTTTTCCGTACTGTCGAAAAAAACCGTATCCGGGATGCGGGGGCCCGGGTACCCGGTCTCGGGATAGGCATACCATATGGATTGCGGTTCAGCCATGTCGCAAGGCGGATTGTTCTGAATGACAGGAGCAGGTCCCGAGTTTGACGGGTTCCAGTTAACCAGGCCTTTCAGGCTATTGTCAATTTTATCATAAATCTTGGCGGCGATCAATGCCGAATCGTTCGGTTCGAAGTTGTTATTGGGAGCATAGATATCATTGGATGACCAGTTTTTAATGTGATAAGAGGTAGGCATCCGGAAATCGTTATTGCTGATCGTATCCTGGGTGGAGATTGATTCCAAATAGATTGATTGGTTCTGATTATAATTGAACTGGTTTCCGGTAGCGACCAGATGCAGGGTATTGATCGCAGAAAGTCCTTGTGTATTCCCTTCAATGACATTTTGCCGGATGAAATAATCCATCGATAACTGGTTTTCATATCCGGTGATCGGGTTGCCTTTCCACAATTCAATGCCGGTGGGATTATCACTGATGGTATTGTGGGTGATGGAATTGGAAAAACCCCGGTCGATCGCGATGCCGGAATAAAAATTCCCAATAACCTCATTGCTGTCGACAGTACTGTTAAAGGAATATCCCAACCATAACCCATAATCACTGTAGTTGCATTTGTTGTGCTTGTACACATTCCCATCCGCGAAGGTGGCCTCGATTGCATTGTGAGGAGAATAGGAACATTCATTATAGGCAAAATAATTGTTGTTAGGGATGTTGGAATGTTGGTATTGTCCTAGAAAAACGCCATCTCCCGACCAGGAAAGGTCATTGTTCTCCACACGGTTTTCATTGGAGATGATCATCAGCAAGGCGCCACAGTCGCTGGGATCTGTAAAGGGGCGGTTGATATGGTTGGCAATGTTATTGTAAATATGACAGGAGTCGGTCCAGAACATACGGATGCCATAAGAGGTGTTCCAGGCAAAGTCATTGTCGTACGCCCGAATGCTGTCGCAATGATACAGGGCCACTCCATCATTCTGAAACTTCATGGTATTATTAAAAATGTCTGCAGCCCTGCATTGGTACATCATAACGCCTCCACCGAGCGCTTGCTGGTAATCCGTCCACACATTGATCGAGCCGGACGAATCTACTTTGTTCCTGGAAAAGTCATTCCCGTTGATGGTTATGTGGCTCGAATTGGTTACATACATTGCATATTTGTAGTTAAAAACAGAATCAAAATTTCGGATCATGATATTCGAGGAGTTGTCGATCTTGATCATATATCCCTGGAAATTTGTTCCGTTCACGGTGCAGCTATCCCCGTCCATGATAATATCATGTTTCCCGCTGATCTGGATTACACCATTCAGTTCCGGGTCGGCGAACACATAATTTCCGGGAATGAATTTGATGTTGGAATTGCTGTTTATGGTCATGTTGTTGGTAATGGGGATTCGGATTTGGGCAACCAGGAATAAAGGCAGAAAAGCCAGGAAGGTAACGATTGTTTTCATTTTTGATAATTTTGATTGTATCTGAATTTGAATCAAGCTAAGTTACAAAGAAAAGTCACAAAGTCACAGAGTCACAGGGTTAATTAGTACGACTTATACCTTTGTGAAACTTAGTGTGAACTTTGTGCGCCTTTGTGGTTCAAAATCAATCCAAGATAGACAACCACTCCGAAAACACCCACTCCGGAGATCATGAACATTGCCTTCGGACCGATAGTATACCAAAGCAACCCTGAAAGACTGCTGGACAGAAGCGTAAAGATGCTTGCAAAACTGGTATAAAAACCAATCGCGGTCGCTGTATCGGATTTATCGGCTATATTGGAGATCAGGGCTTTTGAGATCCCTTCGGTAGAAGCTGCATAAATGGCGTAAAAGAAGAATAAAATCCCGAATGCCATAAGTGAAGTGGCGAATCCGAAGAAAAAATAGACCATTGAGAAGACGAGCAACCCTGTGATGAGCATGGTTTTCAGGCCGATCCTGTCGGCCAATGCACCAACCGGATATGACATCAATGCATAAACCAGGTTATAAAAGATATAAAACCCGATCATCCGGGTATCCGGCATTCCCTGGTTCTTCAACGCTAACAGAAGGAATACATCGGAACTATTGAACAGGGCGAATGCCAGTAAACCGCCTGTAAGCCTGCGAAATCCCGGAGAAGCTTTTTTCCAGTACCGGAAGTAGCCGAAGAAGGAGATTTTTTCGGGATCCCGGGAAACACTGTTCAGGTTTTTATTTTTTTCTTTCAGGAGAAAGGAAAGTGCAATGGCGATAATTCCCGGGAAGAAGGCAATGATAAACAGCCATTTATAATGTCCGGGGTAAAACCAGAGAAAGATCAATGCGAAAACCGGGCCTATGGCAGCGCCTACGGTATCCATCGAACGGTGAAATCCGAACACCTTTCCTTTATGTTCTGTTGTTGTTTCATCGCTTAAAATCGCATCGCGGGCGCTGGTACGTATGCCTTTCCCGAGGCGGTCGAGCGTGCGGGCAAAGAAGACCCATAATGGAAACGTAAAAACAGCCAGCAGGGGCTTGGAAATGGCGCTGAGCGTATATCCGCCTTTGACAAACGGAATCCGTTTATGAAGCACGTCGGAAAGGTTCCCGAAATACCCTTTTGATAAACCGGCAGTCGCTTCTGCAACACCTTCCAGGATCCCGATCAGAAGGACAGAAAAACCGATCGAACGGAGGTACACCGGCATGATCGGATAAAGCATTTCGCTCGCAATGTCGGTGAAGAGGCTGACAAAAGAAACCAGCAAGATGGTACGGGTTAGGATCTTGGTCATGGTTCTGGATGCTGGATGCTGGATACTGAATGATAATTGTTCTTAACCGAAAATAATTTACGATTTTAGATTTCAGATTTTCGATTGTATTTAAGACTGACGATTTTGGATTTTAGTTATTAAAAAAATTGTTGATCGTAATTCGTAAATCTGAAATTCATTCGAAAATCGTAAATTGTAAATCGTATATATATTCATCCTCTGTGTCTCTCTGTGCCTTCTCAGTGATCCTCTGTGTAATTCCCATTCGGCAAAAAATTTGTTACACAGAGAAACACTGAGTTAAAATGGAGGTTCACAGAGGATTTATTTCCCGAAATACGTCAAGTAGTCCTTTGCTGCATCCCGGAGTTTGTTGTTCCAATGCTGGCTGGCTGATCTTGCATTGGCCAATGTCACCTCGTCAATATATTGTAGTTTCTTTAAAACAGAAAATGCATTAATCCGTGTCTCAAACTCAAATTGCGGACCTGAATAAGCGATAAGTTCGGGGAGGAATTCTGTTTTTTCTTTACTGATGGCTATTTCCAGCCATTTCATCCGGATGTTCAATCCCCGCCAACCTGTCAGGCTTTTGGTCATTTCAAGATATTTATCCGTATTCTCCGGAAAGGATTGACATAAATTCTGCAGTGCCAGTTCCTGGTTCAGGTAAGAGTAATCCTTCAATGCTTTTTCTGCTTCGGTTTGAAGTGAGGCCGGAACAGGAAAAACATTCTTAAGCGCTGCTTTCCTCACATTAGCATCGGTATCGCTCAAGGCCTGCCGGAAGAGGTCGATGGAAACATCGGTCCGGTCAGCCGAGATTTGATCAATGATCTCGGATTTTGTCAGTTGAAAAGTTTCATTCCGGTAACATTTCACCAAAACGTCCTTCTTTTGGGAAAGGGGAAAGGAATGCATTGCCACAAGAGCATCGTAGCGGTCGATCATTTCTGATGCTTTTAGGGCCTGGGCCGACAATTCCTCAAACCCTTTTTCAAATGTAATTTTCTTCACCACATTCCTTCCGGGATCGAACAACACAAAATCGATGGTTTTCTTTTCCGGGTTGGGGATGATTACTTCCTGTGTATTATTTTCGATCCAGGCGACCAGAGTGTCAAAACGGGAATCCTTGTAATGCACTTCAACCCGGATGGGCATCTTGAATAAGCCCACCAGGTTGCCGGTTTCCTGCATTTGTGTGACCGTGACATGAGTTGCCCGTTTCCCGGTTGTGTCATCCAGAACGGTATAGGAAACCTTATAATCCGGTTCGCCTCCGTGCAGTATCCATTCTTCAAAAAACCAGTTATAAGGGATGCCCGTTGCATCATAGATACAGCGAAGAAGATCGCTGGTTTGTGCATAACCGAAACGGTACCGTTCGATGTATAACTTAATTGCATTCTTAAATTCACGGTCGCCCATGACATTCCTGAGCATTCCCAGCACGAGGGAACCCTTCTGGTAAATCCTTGCATTTCCACCCATCGAACTTGCTACCGGGTAATTGTTGGACTTTGCCGCATTGAGGGTAAGGGTTAGTTCGTCGTTCATGACATTCTGGTAATAATCCTTTCCGAAAATTGACTTTTCAAAAATCTTTGCATAGTAGGTCGCAAAACTTTCCGTAAGCCATACATCCTTATTCACGAAATGTGCTATGCAATTGCCGAACCTTTGATGCGCCATTTCATGGGCATTCGTATTGATATAGTTCCGTTGCCAGTATGCATGAGGATCAATGAAGATGAAATCGCCGAAAACCGTGGATGTGGTCGTTTCCATGGCGCCATACATATAATCGATCACAGGCGCCTGCCGGTAAACTGGATAAGGATATTTTACACCGGTTTCTTTTTCAAGGAAATCCATCATCGCCTCCGTGTACTGGTAGGTAGGCTGAACTTTATTTTCCTGGCCTTGATAATACCAGAATTCGAGGGGAACTCCGCCGGCTGACCGGGAGGTTTTAAAATCATAATCACCGATAACCAATGCAGTTGAAAAATAAGGATGATCTTTTGCCATCCGGTAATGCCAGGTCCGGGTATTATCGGGATTGTCTTTAACTTCCACCCTTTCTCCATTCGCAAAAACTTTGTAATTCCTGTTGAAGGTGTAATACATATCCATAGTGATACGGGCGTCTATGTAAGGTAGCCAGCCGTGCGGGCGATGTGCCCAGATCTCTTTCCGTTTGCCATTTTCCTCAGGCCTCCAACCGATGAAGTAAATTGCCCCTGCTTTTGGCTGAGCCGTATAGTCGATGACCAGTGTATATTCTGTATGAAACTTCAGGGCAGATGATGGTGGATAAAGCACAAGGCTTGATCCCCTGAGTTTCCAGTTGTAAGGCTGCATCTTAATTGAAAGATCTTTCCCTGTGATCTGAATTGAATTTACTTTGAAATCCGGGGCATAGAAAACGATGGAATCGGTTTGGTAACGGTTCGGGGTAAATATAAATTCTGTTTTTGCCAGGATGAGATTTTCTTCCGGTTTGAAACCGACATCCGCCCGGATGTGCTTCAAAGTAATAATAAGATCCGGAGGATTGGCGGACGGGTCGGTAAGGTAGGTCGTGGTTTTTTCCTGTCCATGAACTTGGATAAGATCAATTACTACTAATAAAATGGTAAATAATTTATTCATCCTTTATGAACTTTATGAACTTTAAGTGAATTCCTTCTTTAACATTTCAACCCATTCATTCACGCGTTTACCGGTGAGCTGGCTCTCGAATTCCTCATCGATGGCCAATCCTGCAAGTTTATCTTTCACCAGGGCCATGGAAGCAGTAAAATTGTATCCTGTGCGGGGAACGAATCCAACGATCTTCACCTTTTTTTTCTTAAGGCGTTCGTAAAGGATCCCCATCGCGTCCACAAAGGAATCAGTATATGTACTCTGGTCTCCCAGTCCGAAAAGGGCTACTTTTTTCCCCGAGAAATCAACCTGTTCAAGAATTTCCATGAAATCCTCAAAATCATCCTGGAGATCGCTTACACCCCAGGTGGATACGCCAAAGATAAGGTAGTTGTATTTTTCAATATCTGCCAATTCGGTGATATCCACATTGTAAATATCTGCATTTGCCTCACCGAAAGCCTGCCGGATGAGGTCCGCAACTTTTTCCGTGTTACCGGTCGTTGAGCCATAAAATATCCCGATATTTGCCATGTCTTCCGGATTAATAATGCGTTTATAATCCATAATAATCAATGATCTTGCCGAAGCAAACAGCCAAAAGTAGCAAAATTTCGATGAAGAATATCACCCTGAGCGAGAAACTTATTCTCTATTTCCTATTCCTCGGGCTGGGAACTATATTCATAATCAGTATTTATTCCTATTATAGTACTCAGAATGCCCTGATGAACCGCACATTTGACCAGCTCACCTCCTTAAGGATTGCCAAAAAAAACCAGGTTGAGATCTTCTTTAAGGATAGGATCAAGGAGGTGATCCTGCTTTCCGGGTCTGATGAAACGAGAAAAATTGCCGAGATACAGGATAGAACCCCGGAAAAGGACAATAAAAAGGAGTTGGCCGCTTACCTGGAAAAATACAAATCTCTCACCGGTTACTTTACAAGTGTAATGATCATTTCAAATAATAATAAATTCGTTAAGGGATATACGGCTGATCCTGCTATCGAATCGGGTAGCCGGAACAGGTTGGGCCCGGAAGGCAACGTGCAACCAACCCGATTAAATCAGGCCACGCCGGTGATTATTCGCGATGAGGTAACGGATCCTTCATCCGGGAAAGTTAAAATGATCATGGAAGCACCTGTATTTAACGCGAAAAATAATCTTACCGGCCACATCATCCTCGAATTGCCTGAAGACCAGATTAACACCATCATGCTGAACAATGACCCGAATAGCGGGTTGGGAATGACAGGGGAAACCTACCTTGTAGGGATCGATTATAAAATGCGGTCAAGCTCGCGTTTCATCCGGAATTCCATCCTGAGAACCACTGTCCATACGCGGCCTATGTTGTTCGCTATCCGTGGGGAAGAAGGCCATACCATCACCCGTGATTACAGGTTTATCCCGGTATTGTCTTCTTACAGCAGGGTGAAAATTCCAGGGCTGAACTGGTTCATCCTGGCCGAGATCGACCAAAAAGAAGCCATGGTCCCCATTTACAGGATGCGCAATAGCATCCTGTTGCTGAGTACATTGATCTCCATCATCTTTTTTGTTTTTGTATTCATTATTTCAAAACGGATAACACGGCCCATAAACCAGTTGAAAGAAGCCGCACTTAAAGTCGGGAAAGGTCAATACGACATTGATATCCCGGTAAGATCGAATGATGAGATCGGTGCGCTGACCCAGGCATTTAATTCCATGTCGGTGCAGATCAAAGAGAAAACCCGCGAATTGCAATCCGAACGGACCGGGAGGTTACGGTCGGTGATCGATGCTGAAGAGAAGGAACGGCAGCGGTTATCAAGGGAGATCCACGACGGGATCGGGCAATCCCTTATCGCACATAAACTCTGGTTGGAAAGCCTTCTTTACATGAATGATCCCGAGATCAAGGATCAAATCCGTATGCTGAAAGACCAGTTTAATGTTACCATCGATGAGATCAGGAGAATTTCCAACAACCTGATGCCTTCGGTCCTCGAAGTTTTCGGGATCACCCTTGCATTGAAAAACCTCTGCGAAGAAACTGAGGAACACGGCGTCCTGGAGATACTTTTTCAAACAACAGGCGAACTGGAAGAGATCAACACTAAAACAAAAACTTACCTCTACCGGATTGCGCAGGAGGCCCTGAACAATATCCTGAAGCATTCCGGAGCGAAAGAAGTTACCTTTACGCTGTCCAGATCCAAAGATATCATTACTTTTATTCTCCGGGACGACGGGAAGGGATTTGATGTGGAAGATGCTGTTTTCGAGAAAGGAAATGGTTTGCATAATATGCGCGAGCGTGTAGCCTTGATGCAGGGAACCATCAACATCCTGTCATCAGCGGGAGAAGGAACAACTATTATCATCAACGTACCTGTATAGTAAAACCATGGAAAAGATCAAGATTATATTGGTGGACGATCATCAGTTAGTAAGGGATGGGATCAAGGCATTACTCACCGGCATCCCGGATATTGCGATCATCGGGGAGGCTTCCGGAGCCGGTGAACTATTCAGGGAACTGGAAAACCTGAAACCCGATCTTCTGATCATGGATATCTCCCTGCCTGAAATTTCCGGTATTGAAATCACAAAAAAAATATGCAGTGAATACCCGGGCATCAATGTGCTGATCCTTTCCATGTACAACAATGAAGAATTTATCTTCAATTCCCTGAAAGCAGGCGCCAGGGGTTACCTTCCGAAGAATACTTCGCGGGATGAACTCCTGGAAGCCATCTATACTATTAACAGAGGGGAAGAATTTTTCGGGGAGTCCATCTCGAAGATTATGCTGAAAAGTTATATAAAAAGGGCAACCAATGAAGACCAACCGGAAGACAAAACCCATGCAATTCTCACCAGCCGGGAAATTGAAATTTTAAAGTTGTATGTTGAAGGATTGATCAATAAAGAGATCAGCGATAAACTCGACATCAGTATCCGTACCGTTGAAACACACAAGAATCACATCATGCGGAAACTGGGATTAAAATCGACTGTTGAACTGGTGAAATTTGCGATCCGGAATAAAATTGCAGAAATCTGATTAACCCATTCCCCATTTGAGGCTGGCATAAAAGTTAAAAATCACCGCAAAGTTAAACCAAACTGCCGGCAGATAAGCAAGGATGTAAAAAGAATTCCTCTGTGAACCTCCTTTTATCTTAGTGTTTCTCTGTGTAACAAACTTTTTCCCGAATGGGAATTACACTGAGGAACACAGAGAATGCACAGAGATGCACAGAGATTAGGTTCACTTTTTTTAATAATTTGCGTTTTTACATCTTAGGGGTAAAAGAAATAATATTCTTTATAACAGCCTCTGAAGTGGCTGTGCATAATGAAATTTTATTTTTTCCGAATAAGTGTTTCTCTTACTTCTGATTTCGATTCCCTTATTTCAATATCAGTAAATTGCAGGATTGTACAGCATTTTAATTGAGCGTAAAATTGTGGGTCTCAATTCACGTCGACACAATTCTGCACTCAATGAAAAAAAGAGTACCTGCCCTTAAAATAGTCTTGGTTTTACTATTTGTTTCAATAACCATCTCTTCCTGTTTTTCGCAATCCGACGACGTCCATCAGAACGAAAAAGGATCTTCAAATCCTGTCCGGTTCAGCCTGGGTGCCGATTTGGTAAGCCGGTATATCTGGCGTGGAAAAGATTATGGAAATTCACCGGCCATCCAGCCTAATGTTTCATTTTCGGTTGCCGGACTCAAGATCGGGGCATGGGGATCTTATGGGGTTCTCTATCGTGAAAATTCAGGCAATTATGCAGAATTTGATCCCTATATTTCCTATACCTGGAAATGGTTTACGGTAGGTATTACGGATTATTTCTTTCCGAACGGACTTATGCCGAATGGTAACAACCCGTATTTCAACTACGATTCCAAACAAACGCGGCATGCTTTTGAAGCCTGCCTGACATTCACCGGCCCGGAAAAATTTCCCCTGCAGGTATTCGCAGGTACTATGTTTTATGGGGCAGATAAAGGGAAGGACTCGACCGGAGTGTATGGATTGGGAACCAAAAACAACTTTTCAACCTATTTTGAAGTTTCGTATCCTTTCACTGTCAAAGGGATCGGTGTAAAACCCTTTGTGGGCAGTATCCCCTTTGGCAGCGGGTGGTACGGGCCATTTGGAGGTGTTGTAAATGCCGGGCTTACCGTTTCAAAATCGGTCCGGATCTCCAAAGAATACGAACTGCCTGTCTTTGCCTCCGTCATTACAAATCCCCAGGCAGAGAGCGTTTTCCTGGTGTTTGGGGTGTCTTTATAAATAGTGAGATGGCGAAATAGAAATAGCGAAATTGTGTGGGTGTGAGTTAATAAAACATCAGTAATTTTTAATTTTTAATTCTATAAAGACTATGGGACAATTTGACACTGGTTCAACGGGTTTTATGCTGTTATCAGCAAGCCTCGTCATGCTTATGACACCGGCCCTGGCTTTCTTTTATGGAGGGCTGGCCACAAAAAGAAATATCCTGGGTATTATGATCCAGAGTTTTGCCTCTTTGGGATGGACTACCGTTTTATGGTTTGCTTTCGGGTATTCCCTTTGCTTCAGCGGAGGCGCAGGAGGATTTTTCGGGAATCTTGACAAGGCTTTTCTTCATGGAGTGACCATGGATTCTGTCTTTGCCGGAAACGGTAAGATCCCGGAAATCGTTTTTATCGCTTACCAGATGATGTTTGCTATTATCACACCTGCTTTGATCACCGGGGCTTTCACCAATCGTGTAACGTTCAAATCGTACATGATCTTCCTTACTGCCTGGCAGATCCTTGTTTACTATCCTTTTGTTCATATGATCTGGGGTGGCGGATTACTCGCTCAGTGGGGTGTTCTTGATTTTGCCGGCGGGATCGTGGTTCATGCTATTGCAGGTTTTGCCGCCTTGGCTTCCGTTTTCTATGTTGGCGCCCGTGTGGATAAAAATTCGACGCCTAACAGCATTCCCCTCGTGGCCATAGGATCTGGTTTGTTGTGGTTCGGCTGGTATGGTTTCAACGCAGGCAGTGAATTGCAGGTCGACAAGATTACGGCCATTGCATTTTTGAATACCGATATTGCGGCCTCTTTTGCCACTGTGGCATGGGTTGTTATTGAATGGATCCGGGAAGGAAGGCCGAAATTGCTCGGATTGCTCACCGGTTCGATTGCCGGACTTGCGACCATCACTCCCTGCGCCGGTTTCGTCCCGCTCTGGGCCTCTCCGCTGATCGGTATTGCTGCAGGATTATTATGTTATCTTGCCGTTCAGTGGAAAAACAAAATGAAATGGGATGATGCCCTTGATGTTTGGGGAGTTCACGGTGTCGGCGGTGTACTCGGCACCATTCTCCTCGGGGTGTTTGCCAGCAAACTGATCAATCCCAACGTTGTAGTCAATGGGTTGGCTTTTGGTGAGTCATCCTTTTTCCTCAAAGAGATGTTCACGGTCCTGGCGGCATCGGCTTATGCTTTCATCTTCACCTATATCATGCTTGCCCTCATCAACCTGTTTGTAAAGGTCAGGGTCACAGAGGCGGATGAAAAACTGGGACTTGATATTGCAATTCATGGTGAAAAAGCTTATGACGAAGGCAGTCTGTAACGTTTAACTCTAGCTGGAAATACTGGAAGCCGTCCCAAAAGGGCGGCTTCTTCTTTTGATTCAAACTCATAATTTATAATTAATTAAAAATCACCGCAAAGATGCAAAGACGCAAAATGAAACGCAAAGTTTTAGCGTACTTTGCGCCTTGGCGCCTTAGCGGTAAAAAAAGGGTCCTTATCCAACGATTTCTTTTTTATTATCCGGATTCTTAAAATAATTATAATTTTGATCCGGTAAAGTCAATAAAAGCAACCCTTTTTCCTTAAGTCCATGAAGACCTGTTCACTGATCAGCGAAATGGTAAAGGCCGTGCAGAAGGAACACAAGGCCGGGTATTCCATTGGATTTGTCCCTACCATGGGCGCCTTGCACGAAGGGCATCTTTCACTGGTTCAAGAATCCAGGAAAGCCAATGATATAACCGTTTGTAGCATTTTCGTTAATCCGATCCAGTTCAATAACAAAAAGGATCTCGAAAAATACCCGCGAAACCTGAAGGAAGATCTCAGGCTGCTTCAATCGGCAGGTTGTGATTATGTTTTTATTCCTGAAGATAAAGAGATCTATCCGGAGGGAACTCCCAACCTGGAAATTAACTTCGGTACCCTCGACAAGGTCCTGGAAGGGAAATTTCGCCCAGGTCATTTTAAAGGAGTGGCCATCATTGTGAAAAAATTATTTGAGATCATAACTCCCGATAATGCCTATTTCGGCAAGAAAGATTATCAGCAGTTGCTGATCATCCGGTACCTGGTTTCGGCGCTTCAGCTCCCGGTGCATATCCATGCCTGTTCTACCTTTCGTGAGCCTGACGGATTGGCTATGAGTTCACGAAATTTACAGCTTACCATCGGCGAACGGAAAATGGCATCCCTGATCTACCAGACCCTCTGCAAAGTGAAAGAGAAAGCCGGGCATTTACCGGTGAAAGATCTCAGGCGATGGGCTATAAAAAAGATCAGTTCGAACTCCGCCTTCAACGTCGAATATTTTGAGATCGTGGATAAAAACGACCTTCATATCCTGGAAAACTGGAAGGAAAAGGAAAATGCCCTGGCCTGTACTGCTGTTTTTCTTGGAGATGTGCGCCTCATCGATAATATTGAACTTTTTTCGTAATTTTGCAGCATGATGCAGATCGAAATATTGAAATCCAAGATCCACAGGGCAACGGTTACCCAGGCGGATATCAATTATATTGGCAGTATCACTATTGACGAGGACCTTATGGAAGCCGCCAACCTGATTGAATTCGAGAAGGTTCATGTGCTGAACATCAACAATGGGGAACGGATCGAAACCTATGTGATCAAAGGAAAAAAAGGAAGCGGGATCATTTGCCTCAATGGCGCTGCTGCCCGGAAATTTGTAGCCGGCGATATCACGATTATTGCCTC
>PLMO01000067.1 GCA_003142515.1 Bacteroidales bacterium | reverse complement strand
TCCATTATAGCCAATGTTCAGTTTTGTACCAATCGATTGTCTCGCTGACGCCTTTTTCCAGGTCATATTCGGCAATGAACCCGAAGTCGCGCAGCAAAGGATCCGTTTCGCAGCGCCAGTTGGCGCTACTCAACACATTGTATTTATCAGTATTCAATGTGGGAATGGTACCCCATGGTTTGTATAATTTTTCGAGACCGTATGCAAGCTGTTTCACGATAACCGAAGGGACTGTTATTTTTATGGTTTTTTTCTGAAGGATCTTTTTGGTGATAGCGGCAAAGGTTTGTGTATTGTATTCCCTGCCATCGGAAACAAAATATGATCTCCTGACGATGGGGGATTTCAGGGCATCAAAGATTAACCTGACCAAATCCTTTACATAAATGAAGGTAAGGATCTGCTGCCGGGACCCGATGTAAGTTTCCAGTCCACGGCTCATGGTTTTAAAGAAAACATAATAGTCTTTTTCCCTGGGGCCATAAACTCCGGTTGGACGGATGATCAGCCAAGGAAAAGAGTCCAGTGACCGGATATATTTTTCAGCCTCCAGTTTGCTTTTGCCGTATTGTTCGATGGGGTTTGGAGTATCAGATAGCATGACCGGGTTCATGGTTAAAGGATCGCCCGGTCCATATGCAGCAAGACTGCTCATGTAAATAAATTTTTCCGGTACCATGCCAGTCTGTGCCAGTGCCTGTATGAAATTCTGTGTATTTTGTGCGTTTACCCTGAAATAATCCTCTTTTTTTCCGGCTTTGGTAATCCCCGCGCTGTGGATGATATATTGAAACCGGATACCCAGGTTTTTACACGATTCAAGGATTGTCACGATTTTCTCTTCGGAAGAAAAATCTATTTCCAGGAAATGGATCCGGGGATCTTTCAGGTACTCCCTGGAACTGGTGCGGCGGATACCGGCATATACCGGGTAATCCCTTTTCAATCCTTCCTCAACAAGGAAACTTCCGATAAACCCACTGGCGCCGGTGATCAGTATATTTCCCATGTTTATAGTATTTCCATCCTGAAAGCTGTGAATGTTAAAACCGACATCCCATTTTCAATGTTCAAAATGCTTAACCCAGCAACGGCGGGTGAGGTGCTGCCGGCCACTAAAATTTTTCCAGATGGTAAGTGCTTTGGCGTTGTCTTCAAGCTGAGGCATGGTTATGGCAAGTGTGATACGATTGCGGATATATGCTTTATGCATTTCATTATAATACAAGGCATTTATACCTTTCCCATGATAATCGGGCCTGACACCATTCAGGTACATGTCGATCGTGTCGTTCTTTTTCATGGCACGGAGAAGATAAATGAACCCAAAGGGGAACAACCTTCCATTGCATTTTCGCAGGGCCTTTGTCATTGAAGGCATCGAAACGCCGAAGCCCACAATATCATCTTGTTCATCGACCACAAAAGAAACATATTCCGGACGGATGAAGCCGAAGTAGGTCTTCACATACATGTCTATTTGCTTCTGGGTGAGGGCCGTGAATCCGTATAGTTGATCAAAAGCCTGGTTCAGCAAAACAAACATCTTTCCGGCATAAGGAAGTAGGTCTTTGGATTTTTTTGCCTGGACCACATGCAGTTTATATTTCTCCCGGACCAATTTCGATAACCGTTCTACTTTATCCGGAATCTCCTGCGGGACCTCAAATTCATATTGAACCCAGTCGGCTGCCTTTTCAAATCCAAGGCGTACCATGTGTTCAGGATAATAAGGATAATTATAAATGGAGGCCAGGGTGGATTGTTCCTCGAAACCCTTGATCAGCATTCCTTCATTATCCATATCGGAAAACCCGAGCGGGCCATGAATACCGGTCATCCCCTGTTCCTTTCCCCATACGATAATGGTTTCGATCAGTTTCTCTGAAACCTTTGGATCATCCATAAAATCAATCCATCCGAACCGCACCAGTTTCTCGTTCCATCGTTCGTTGGCTTTATGATTGATGATCCCTGCAACCCGCCCGGCAATCTCTTTCCCGCGGTAGGCCAGAAAATATTCGGCGTCGCAGAATTCGAAGGCGGGATTTTTTGTCCGGGAAAGGGTATTCTTCTCATCCAGGTGCATGGGTGGACACCAGAATTTATTGCCTTTGTACAAGGAATAGGGATAATTAATAAATTTCCTTAGGTCGTTTTTTGTATCAACCTTTTTAATTGAGATTTCCATATGTTCTTCAGGACTTTATCAATGAATGATGCCTAGCTTTTTCCCGAGCTTATCAAATTTTTCCAGGGCAATATCGACCTGGGCTTTGGTATGGGTAGCCATAAGAGAAAAACGGATCAGTGTAGAATCTTTATTGACGGCCGGGGAGACGACCGGGTTTACAAATACCCCTTCATCGAGCAACATCCGTGTCAGTTTGAGGGTCTTAAGGTTGTCCCTGATATAAAGCGGGATGATCGGTGTTTCACTTTTCCCGATATCAAAACCCATTCGTTTGAAGTTATCGATGGTATAGTGGGTGACCTCCCAGAGTTTCACAATTCTTTCGGGTTCGGCTTTAATGATGTCGATTGCTGTTAATACTGCTGCTGCTGATGCCGGCGTAATACTGGCGCTGAAGATCAGGGAGCGGGAATGGTGTTTCATGTAATTGATTGTATCAAAATCACTGGCTATAAAACCTCCGAGGGATGCCAGCGATTTGCTGAAGGTGCCCATGATGAGATCGATTTTATCGGTCAGGCCGAAATGGGATGCAGTTCCTGAGCCATGTTCCCCGATCACACCGATCGCATGGGCATCGTCTACCATTATGGTGGCCTCATATTTTTCAGCTAATTTCACGATCCCGGGCAGGTTGGCAATATCCCCTTCCATGCTGTAGATCCCGTCAACCACGATGAGTTTGATTTTTCCGGGTTCACATCTCTTCAACTGGTTTTCAAGGGAATGCATGTCGTTGTGGCGAAATTTCAGGACCTTCGCGAACGACAATCGGGTAGCTTCAATGATTGAAGCATGGTCGAGTTCATCGATGAGGATATAATCATTCCTTCCGGTAACGGTAGGAATCACGCCAAGATTGACCTGGAATCCCGTACTGAACACCAATGCCGCATCTTTATGGACATATTCGGCCAGTTTTCGTTCCAGTTCGATATGAATGTCGAGGGTTCCGTTAAGAAAGCGGGAACCGGCACAGCCGCTTCCATATTTTTCAATCGCTTTTATGCAAGCTTCCTTGATTTTGGGATGATTGGTAAGCCCCATATAACTGTTGGAACCGAACATCAGCACTTTTTTCCCTTTGATAGTCACCATAGTATCCTGATCGGATTCAATGACCCTGAAGAACGGATAAAGCCCCATTCTTTGAAATTTCTGCGGTTCAGTATAATGTGATGTTTTTCTTTGTAATATCCTCATAGGTTATGTTCTTTTGGCGCTATTGCTAAAATTCAAAGATAAGAAAAAAACTGCAATCATGGATTCATTTGCCGTTCAGTAAAATCCTTTCCGGCTTTTAAGGCCTGTAAATTTTTATTGACCACATCCGCCCCCTTGTTCCGGAAAATAGAACAGATGGCATCTTCCAGCTTATCAAATTGCATGTCGAGAAAAGGAGAAGCAGCACCCAAGGTCACAATGTTTGCAGCTTTCAATGTCCCTATTTCCTTTGCAAGCTCATCGGCATCTAAGGCAATATAATGCGGTAATTTCCGGATTTCATCCATCACTTTGTCCATCTCAGGATATTCCGGGATATTTATATAAGGTTTGGTGCTTGTGACCACCCATCCATCGGGAGAGAGGAAAGGCAGATATCGTAAGGCTTCCAGGGGTTCAACCGAGATGATCAGATCGGCTTTCCCATAAGGGATAAGGTCGGAAGCAATTTCCTTGTCTGAAATCCGTAGATTGGATTGAACATCGCCTCCCCGCTGGCACATTCCATGGACTTCCGATTGCTTGAGAAAAAGGTCTTGTTCCAGGGCGGCCGTACCGATGATGGCTGCAATTGATATAATTCCCTGACCGCCTACACCGGCCAGTATAATGTCTCTTTTCATGTGTTAATACTCTTGATTTTATCAGACAATTGCTGCCTTCTTGAATTTTTCCCTGACGCGTTTATCAATAGCTACGATGCATTCCCTCCGTGGGATGATAATCGAAACCCCTGGATAGGCAAGTTCTTCTTTAATGATCTTGACATTTTCTTTGTGAAATTTCTTCAGCGGGCGAAGTACATGAATATGTTCCTCTTCTACTCCTATTCCTTTGCAAATAGTTTCGATCTTCCCGAACGCCGGTGAATCCTGGCCACCGGTCATGGCGGTAGTGCCATTATCAAGAATAAAAATAGTGATCGGAGATTTATCATTAACGGCATCCAGTAATCCTGTCATCCCTGAATGGGCAAAGGTAGAGTCACCGATAACAGCAACGGAAGGAACCAACCCTGCATCTGCAGCGCCCTTTGCCATTGTGATCGAAGCTCCCATATCTACACAGGAGTTGATGGCTTCGTAAGGTTTCAGTGCACCCAGCGTATAGCAACCGATATCTGAGAATACACGACCTTTCGGTAACCCTTCAAGTACTTCATTCAATGCCTTGAAAGAATCGATGTGCGGGCAGCCTGAACACAATGAAGGAGGACGGCCCACCATCAGTGAAGGTACAGGCATGCCATAGGTGTTTTTCATCCCAAGGGATACAGCAACAATGTTTGGGTTCAGTTCACCATCCCTGGGAATGGTTCCATCGAGCCGGCCTTTTATTTTCAATCCCTTACCAAGCAATCCTTTCAGGGATTCTTCCACGATGGGATAACCATCCTCGAGAACAAGGATTTCCTTACATTCTGCGTAAAGCCGCTCAATCATTTTCTTTGGCAATGGATACTGCCCGATTTTCAGGATGGGATATGGAACATGCCGGTCGGGATAATTCTCCAGTAAATAATTATAGGCAATACCACAAACAATGATCCCAAGTGATTTATCAGGGCCATCCATATATTGATTAAAGGATGAAGTTTCTGATTCCTGCCTGAAGAGATCCTGCATCTTCAGAAGGTTATGGTATCTTTTTCGTGCAATGGCGGGCAACAAGACAAACTGATGGAGGTCTTCCGGGAGTTTCAGGTCGTTTTTTTTCCGGGGATCTCTCCTTTTCACGCCGGCACGGGAATGAGCCAGGCGTGTGGTGATTCGCAGCATTACGGGAACTTTATAACGTTCCGAAAAATCAAATCCATAATGAACCATATCATANNGCTTCCTGCTGGTTTAACGGCTCCAGGACAGGGATCATGGCAAATTTCCCAAAAAACCGCGAATCCTGTTCATTTTGGGAAGAATGCATAGAAGGATCATCGGCTGCAACAATGATCAATCCCCCGTTAGCGCCTGTGATTGCGGAGTTCACAAAGGGATCGGCTGCAACATTCAATCCGACATGCTTCATACATACCATGGATCGCTTACCTGTATAGGACATTCCGAGGGCAGATTCCATGGCGGTCTTCTCATTTGCCGACCATGTTGAATGAATGTTATCCTGTTTCGCTTGCTTTGAGTGCTGAACAAATTCGGTGATTTCTGTAGATGGCGTTCCCGGGTAGGCATAAATCCCCGACAATCCGGCATCCAGTGCTCCCTGAGCGATGGCTTCATCCCCCAGAAGTAGAAGTCTTTGCATATAACGTATTAGAATTATTATTATGGACAAAAGTAAAAAGAATTTCCGAATAACCTAAAGAACAGCTGAACCCAGGCCGGACGAATTCCTTTTAAATTTATTTTTTTTCTGTGTCAGAATATCTATTTTTGTAGTTTAATTATCGTCTATTTCTATTGTCATACTTTATGAGTTCAAAGTTACAATTTCTCTTCTTCCTTTTCATTTCCCTTCTCATTTACACGACATCTTCACGGGTCCAGGCACAGACTGGGGTTATCCGGGGTTTTGTTTACGAATCAGAGACCGGAGAGCCGGTAATTTTCACCAATGTATACCTTTATAAAACTTCATTGGGAGCGGCCACGGATGTGAACGGTTTTTTTTCCATCATGAAGATACCATCCGGTAACTATACTTTGATGGTTTCTTATATGGGGTTTGATACCTTACAGATCCCCATTACGATAAAAAATAATGATCTTATTACAAAAAAGCTGTTCCTGAAGAAATCCATTTATACGCTGGAAGAGATCAATATCTCTGCCGCAAAGGAGAACAAAAAAGTTGAAACACAGACATCCATAATAAAAATAACGCCGAAAGAAATCGGACAGATCCCCACCATTGGAGGGCAACCCGACCTTGCACAGTACCTCCAGATCCTTCCGGGAGTTATCTTTTCCGGCGACCAGGGAGGGCAGCTTTATATCCGTGGTGGCCCCCCGATCCAGAATAAGGTTCTGCTTGACGGAATGGAACTTTTCCAGGCGTTCCATTCTATCGGGTTATTTTCCGTTTTTGATGTGGACATCCTGAAAAATGTGGATGTGATGACCGGTGGTTTTGGCGCAGAATACGGGGGAAGGCTCTCTTCCATCATGAATATAACCACCCGTGACGGGAACAAGAACCGGATTGCTGGTAAGATTGACGCCAGTACCTTTGGAGCAAAGGTTTTACTGGAAGGCCCTATCGTCAAGGCAAAAGGGGAAGACGGTACCGGCGCATCTTTTATTCTTTCAGTAAAAAACTCTTACCTCAAAGAGAGTTCGAAAATATTTTACAACTATATCGATCCAAATGGGCTACCCTATAATTACCTGGATATTTACGGTAAGATTTCGATAAATGCAGCCAATGGCAGCAAAGTAAACTTCTACGGTTTTAATTTTACCGATAACGTTCAATACAAGATCCTGCAAAATTACCAGTGGAATTCTTATGGAGGTGGAACCAACTTTATCGTTATCCCCGGAGGTTCGCCTGTCCTTCTCGAAGGTAATTTTGCCTATTCCCAATATCAGGTAACACTCAAACAGGTGAATACCTCACCGAGATCCAGTTCCATTGCCGGTTTTTCAGGGGGATTTCATTTTACCTATTTTTTCGGGAAGAATGCCCTCAAATATGGAGTTGAGCTGAGCGGGTATAAAACCGACCTTTCTTTCTACAATACCGTAAACCGCAGCATCATTCTGGATCAGAACACCACCGATCCTTCCTTTTATGGGCAATACAAATGGCTGCTGGGGAAATTTATTTTTGAACCGGGGCTGCGCCTGCAATATTATGCTTCCCTTGGATCTGCATCCCTTGAACCCCGCCTGTCCATCAAATACAATATCACCGAAGGATTCCGGTTAAAAATGGCTGCCGGTCTCTATTCGCAGAATCTTGTCAGTACAACTTATAGCCAGGACGTTGTCAACCTTTTCTATGGTTTTATCGGAGAGCCCAACAACCTTCCGGCTGAGTTCAACGGACATAACGTAACCAGCAAGTACCAGAAATGCGATCAGCTGGTACTCGGCTTTGAAACTGATCTCTCCAAAAATTTGGACCTGAATGTTGAAGGCTATTATAAATACTATCCGCAACTTACCACGATGAATAGGAATAAACTTTACGATGATATTCCGGAGAATGCCGATAAACCAGATTACCTGAAAAAAGATTTTGTCATCGAAACGGGAGATGCAGAGGGTGTCGACGTTTCACTTCGCTATGATTACAAACGCCTGCATTTCTGGGGAGTCTATTCCCTATGTTTTATTCACCTGTTCGATGGACAGAATTGGTACGTGCCCGTATATGACCGCATGCACAATGTAAATCTCACGGTTTCTTATGTATTCGGCAAACACCAAGGCTGGGAAGCAGATGTGCGTTGGAATTACGGCTCCGGGTTTCCCTTTACACAAACTGCCGGTTTCTATGAACAAATCAATTTCAATAATATCGGAACCAGCGTAATAAACCAGAACGGAACCCTCGGGATCATCTATGGAGATTACAACAATGGCCGGTTACCTTATTACAGCAGGCTGGACATTAATCTTAAGAAAACATTCGAACTTGGACGCTATACAAAATTCGAGATCAGCGCCAGCGTTACCAATGCGTTAAACCAGGAGAATATTTTCTATTTCGACCGCGTAAGTTATAAGCGTGTTGACCAGTTACCGCTTATGCCCAGCATGGGGATCAGCTTAACATTCTGACATCACACAACGACCATGGATCCTTATCGCATCCTTTTATCATGCATTGACCTGACGACACTTGAAGGCAGTGATAATACCGCAAGGATCGTTGAATTGTGTCGTAAAGCATGTTCGTTCGGTGAATCCGGATTGCCATTACCTGCTGCAGTCTGTGTTTATCCTCCGTTTGTAGGGTTGGCAAAAAATCAACTGAAGGGAACGGGTATCAGGGTTGCAGCCGTAGCAGGAGCCTTTCCGAGCGGGCAATCGCCATTGGCTGTCAGACTTGAAGAAGTCAGATACACCATAAACGAGGGAGCCGATGAGATCGATATGGTGATTTCAAGGGGCCGCCTTCTGGAAGGTGATGAAAGCTATGTCTTCGATGAGATAGCAGCCATCCGGGAAGTTTGTAAAGAGGTTTACCTGAAAGTGATCCTTGAAACCGGTGAACTCAAGACCCCTGCCCTCATCCGCAAAGCAAGCGAGATCGCCATCGCCGCAGGAACCGATTTTATCAAAACTTCAACCGGGAAGATCCAACCCGCCGCCACCGAAGAAGCCATAGAGATCATGCTGGAAGTGATCCGCGAACAGTATGAAAAAACCGGTAAGAAAACAGGGATTAAGCCTGCCGGCGGAATTTCCGAACCGAAGCAGGCTTTGCAATATTATCTCCTTACCAAACGGATCCTTGGAGCAGACTGGCTCAATAAAAATCTATTCAGGATCGGCGCAAGCCGCCTTGCCGATGGACTCGCACGGGAAATAGCAGCCTCCCCTGTTTCCTGAAATAAAAATTTTCGTAACTTTACATCCTCATTCAGGCTGCCCTTTCATGAACTTAACAAAATGTGACATCTCATCCATCCATACCCGGGATGTCATCAAAGGATTACTACTTGACATCGTTGCCCTCGTTGTAGTATATTTCACTCCTAAAATTGGTCAGCTTGTTCATCTCCCATTTTACATGGTCGAACCCATGCGCCTGATGGTTGTATTGTCCATTGCACATTCCAGCCGTGCAAATTCTTATCTCCTGGCATTATCCTTGCCCTTGTTTTCATGGGCTGTATCAGGACACCCTGAACTTTTTAAAATGCTGGTTATGACGGGTGAAATAACAATCAATGTGTTCCTGTTCTATTATCTCGTCAGGAAAAATGATTCTGTTTTCCTGTCGATGATCATTTCCATTGTTGTCAGCAAAGTTCTCTGTTATATATTCTACTTTGTCTTTTTTTCCATGATGTTCATCCGGGAAGAAGCGGAACCCTCTTTTTTGATTGCACAGATAATCTCCACCCTGGTGTTCAGCTTTTATATTTTCTTCGTCCTTCGGAAAAAATCACAGACGGAGTAAACCTGACCACGATCAAGGCAGTTTTTACAAAAAAATAGGGGTTTGAATCGGGAAGAGGTTTTATTTTTCTGCAGGGCTTCCAGGTTTCTTTGCCTGATCGGTTAAGTTTTTCACCACCTCCTGATACATCTTGCTAAAATTCTTGGAATCCATTTTGTAGTAATTCAAATTATCCCGGAACCGCTGGTGCGACATATGGTATTTTCCGCATAACCATTGGTAATAGTTTTGGGTCAGCAGGGGATTATTTCCTCCCCGGTTCCGCTGTAAAACCAGGCTGGCCTCTATCAGGTGGACATCCACCAGCACGCGGATCATTTCGTCACGGGGAATGACCGAATCGGCCGACAACTTTCCCGGAAGCAATTCTGTTTTAGGGCCGCCACACGAAGCCAGTAAAGAAAGCAAGCAGAAAATAATGACAAATCGCATAAAAGGTTATTTTCCTTTTTCCTTGTATTCTTTGTTCAATTCCTTCACAACATCACCGGTAATGTCGAGGGTATCGCTGGCAAGAAGGATCTGGCCTGCATTTGCATATCCAAGGATGTAATCGAATTTAAAGGTCCGGTTGTATCTTTTCAGGAAATTGGTCACGGTGTCGAGCAAGGTCAGGTGCATAGCTTGTTCCTTTTCTGCTACCTGCTGTGTGTATCGTTCTTTCTTGTCGGCCAGTGCCTGTTGTTTTTGCATCAGGGCCTCATACATGATCTTTGCCTTATCTTCAGGGATGGCATTGGCAGCGGCCTGTTTCTGGAAACTGGTTGCCTCCTTTTCAAAAGCAGCCTGCTCTGACAGGATCTCTGCCTCAAGAAGTTTTCCGGTTGCCTCCAGGTCGGCTTTCAGTTTTTTCACAAACAAATACTGGTTGTTCAGCGAATCAATGTTGATAAACACGACTTTTACCGATTTTTCTCCTGATTTTTGAAAGGCTAATGAAGTACCGGGTTCTGTTGTTTTCTTTGAAGTAAAGAACAGAACGTAGAGCACGGCTAATCCAATGAGAAGGATCAGTTCGATTGCGAGATGGCCCTGAAAAATGTTTCTTTTTTCTTCTTCAGGTTCTTCCTGTTTCACCGGTGGAAAAGCCTGTTCACCTGTCTGAGAAATATCAGGTTTGTTGTTGTAATCTTCTTGCATGGGCTGGATAGTTTTTAGTTTCCTAATTCTGACATGAATTTGATCCGCATGAGCCGGATCTCTTCTTCCGTGTATTCATCTTCACCCAGGGTAGTCAGGGCTTCTTCCACAGAATCTGATTCGGCTTCGCGGAAATAATTGAATATCTCTTCCTGGTGGTAGGGATCCACAAACTCATCGATGTAATAATTGAGGTCGATCTTGGTCCCTGAAGAGACAATGCTTTCGATTTCTGTCAGCAATTCATCAAGGCTGAGGTTTTTGGCATATGCGATATCCTCAAGAATGAGTTTACGGTCGATGTTCTGTATGATGTATACTTTTAGCCCTGATTTGTTGACCACCGATTTAACCACCATGTCCATCGGGCGGATGATCTCATTTTCTTCCACGTATTCCTTAATGAGATCCAGGAAAGGGTTTCCATATTTCAGGGCCTTTCCGGATCCAACTCCGGTGATCTGTTTCAGTTCTTCAACTGTAATGGGATATTGGATGGCCATATCTTCAAGGGATGGATCCTGGAAAATCACGAATGGCGGAAGTTTTTCCCTCCTTGAAATTTCCTTGCGGAGATCTTTCAGCAGGGCAAACAAAGTTTTATCGGCGGTGCTGGTCTTTGACCCCATGGCTGCAAAGAATTCATCTTCCTCGATGTTTTCATAATCATGATCATCCACCAGCATGATGGAGAAGGGCTTCTTGAGGAATTGTGAACCTTCATGGCTGATCTTCAGCAGGCCGTAATTTTCAATATCTTTCAGCAGCATGCGTTCGATAAGGGTTTGCCGTACCACGGCATTCCAGAACTTTTCATCTTTCCCCGAACCGGCGCCGAACACACTCAGTTTGTTGTGCTTATAGGATTTAATATGGGCTGTATTCTTTCCGAGAATGATATTGATAATGTGTTTTTGCTTAAATTGTTGTTTCACCGCCAATACGGTATCAAGCACGATAGTGACATATTGTTTTCCTTCGAAGCGTTTTTTCGGGTGTAGGCAATTATCGCAATTCTGGCAATTATCTTCTTTGGCGATCTCACCGAAGTAATGCAGCAGCTGTTTGCGCCGGCAAACGGAAGATTCGGCATATGCAACTGTCTCAAGAAGCAGTTGTTTGGCGATCTCCTGTTCTGCAACCGGTTTCCCTTTCATGAATTTTTCCAGCTTAAGGATATCATCATAACTATAAAAGGCGATGCAGTTCCCTTCCCCATCATCCCGCCCGGCCCTTCCGGTTTCCTGGTAATATCCTTCCAGGCTTTTGGGAATATCATGATGGATCACATATCTTACATCCGGTTTATCGATTCCCATCCCAAAGGCGATGGTAGCTACGATGACATCCACTTCTTCCATCAGGAAGTCATCCTGGTTTTTCCTGCGGGTGGGGGCATCTAATCCGGCATGGTAAGGCAAAGCCTTTATTCCGTTCACCACAAGCGTTTCGGCAATTTCTTCTACCTTTTTCCTGCTCAGGCAATATACGATCCCCGATTTTCCGTTATTGTTTTTAATGAATTTAATGATATCCTTGACAATATTCTTGGTCTTGGGCCTGACTTCATAATAAAGGTTGGGCCGGTTAAAGGAAGCTTTGAAAAGGGTGGCATCGGCCATGGCCAGATTTTTCTGGATATCCTGTTGGACCTTTGGTGTGGCGGTGGCCGTAAGGGCGATTACCGGCACTTTCTGCCCGATTGCTTCAATGATGGGCCTTAACCGGCGATATTCCGGCCGGAAATCATGTCCCCATTCTGAAATACAATGGGCTTCGTCGATGGCGTAAAATGAGATCTGTATGGATTTCAGAAAATCAATGTTCTCCTCTTTTGTGATGGTTTCCGGAGCTACATAAAGCAATTTGGTATTCCCGGCAACAATGTCCGCCTTAACCTGTGCAATCTCCTGCTTGTTCAGCGAAGAATTCATGAAATGAGCAACGTTGGTTTCCTGTCCGAAACTCCGGATGGAATCCACCTGGTTTTTCATCAGCGCAATCAGGGGGGAAATGATAATTGCAGTTCCGTCCTTGATAAGCGCAGGGAGTTGGTAACATAGCGATTTACCTCCACCCGTTGGCATGATAACGAAGGTATCCTTGTCCTGAAGAATGTTATTAATGATAGCTTCCTGATTCCCTTTAAAACTGTCGAAACCAAAAACTTTTTTCAGAACTTCATATAGTTTGTACTCGTCCTTCTTTGCCGCCATTTTGTACTCCGGTTAATTTTAGTATTTTTGTTTTACTGATCGTGATGTTTTTAGTCATCTGAAGTAGCCTCTAATACAAATATACTATAAAACGTAAAATTGAAAACAAAATTTTAAAAAAAACGCACATTGAAGGAAGATAAATCAATAAAAAAAATTGCTATAAGAACGATAATTGAAGAAGGGGAAGCGATTGCCAACCTTATCAACAGCATCAATGATGACTTCGTAAAATGTGTTGAACTGATCCTTCATTCGAAGGGGCGGGTGATCGTTACCGGGATCGGGAAGAGCGCTATCATCGGCGCAAAACTCGTGGCCAGCCTGAATTCCACCGGAACGCCTTCCATCTTTATGCATGCTGCCGATGCCATCCATGGCGACCTGGGCACTGTTCAGAAAGAAGATATCATCGTCTGCCTTTCCAAAAGCGGTGAAACGCCGGAGATCAAAATCCTCATTCCGTTGCTTAAGCTTTATGGAAGTTCCCTCATTGCGATCGTTGGAAACCCTCACTCTTATCTTGCCAAACAGGCTGATTACATCCTCGATACGACGGTAAAAAAAGAAGCCTGCCCGAACAACCTTGCACCTACATCCAGTACCACTGCACAGATGGTAATGGGAGATGCACTCACCGTTTGCCTGCTCGAATGCCGCGGTTTTACCACCAGTGACTTTGCCAAGCTGCATCCCGGTGGTGCACTCGGAAAACAATTGTACCTGAGAGTTGCTGACCTGTACATCAACAACCAGGCACCAAAAGTTCAGCTTTCCGACAGTATCAAGACCATTATCCTGGAGATATCGTCAAAGAGGCTGGGAGCAACAGCCGTTCTGGACCACGGACAGCTAAAAGGTATCATTACCGACGGGGATCTTCGCAGGATGCTTGAAAAGACAACCGATTTCGAGAAGATCACTGCCGGGGATATTATGACCATCTCACCAAAAACCGTTGATCCAAATACCCTGGTGGTCACTGCCCTTTCCATCATGCGTAAAAATAATATCACACAATTGCTCGTTACTGATAAGGACAGATACCTCGGAGTGTTACACCTTCATGACATTCTTAAAGAAGGTATCATCTGATCGCTCTACGATGACATATGCCCGAAAAAAAATTTGTGATTTTTTTTTAATCTTTTCCCGGTCGCATATCCGGCGATTGTTATGGGCGTTTTTTTTTCTATATCTTCCTTTCTCCGCTTTCCCGCAACTGACCAAGATTATGGGGAATATAAAGGACTCTGCAACCGGTGAACCCCTTCCTTTTATCAACATCATCATTCTTGGAACTACCGATGGCACGCTTACCGATTTTGAAGGAAGGTACGCTCTTGAAGTGAATACAAACGGCGACTCAATCCGGTTTTCATTCATGGGGTACAAAACAGTAACCCGGAAGATCCTGAAACACCAGTTCCAGAATATCGACATCATGATGACAGAGAATAAGATAATGCTTCCGGAAGTCACCATTCATTATACTGGAAATCCCGCAGAAGTCATCCTTGACAAAATCATCAAAAACAGGGATAAAAACAGCCTGCAGTCGTTCGGATCTTACCAATACCACGCCTATACCAAGATCGAGATCGACGCTAACAACATTACGGATAAGTTCAAGAACCGGAAACTTCTCAAACCCTTCGGGTTCGTTTTTAATTATATTGATACCTCCACCCTCACGGGTAAATCATTTCTTCCTGTTTTTCTTACGGAAACTACATCGGATGTGTTTTTCCGGAAAAACCCAAAGGCCAGGAAAGAGATCATCACAGGGTCAAAGATCTCCGGGTTGGAAAATGAAAGTGTATCCCAGTTTCTTGGAAATCTTTCAGAAGAAATTGACGTTTATAAAGATTATATTCCGCTGTTTCAGAAAAATTTTGTATGCCCTATTGCCTCAACCGGGGTCGATTATTACCACTATTACCTGGTCGACAGCGCTTACCAGGGGAACAAATGGTGTTACCATATCATGTTCAAACCACGCCGAAAGCAGGAACTTACATTTTCTGGCAATTTCTGGGTCAATGATACTTCATTTGCAATCAAGAAAATTGAGATGCGAATCGCAACCGACGCCAATATCAATTTCATCAATGACCTTGCGATCCAACAGGAATATCAATGGACAAATAATAAATTCTGGATGAAGACGAAGGACCATCTCGTTATCGATTTCAACATCATCCAGAAATCTAAAAAAATTATCGGTTTTTTCGGACATAAGACCACGATTTGTTCTGATTTTGTGTTTGATATTCCGGAAAACAAAAAATTCTTTTCGATCCCGACCGATGTTTTTATTGAGCCGAAAGCTGCAAATAAAAATGATGTATTCTGGCAGGAACAACGGCCGGAAAAACTTTCAAAGACAGAGAAAGGGATTTATAAAATGGTCGACTCCGTAAAAAATATCCCGATCTTCAGGACATACAGGGATGTGATTTACGGTATCATAACCGGTTACCTGACCTGGGGAAACTGGGAACTCGGCCCCTATTTCAATACCTTTAGTTTTAACAGCATCGAAGGTGGCCGGTTCCGCATGGGTGTAAGAACAGGAGACGATTTCAGCCATAAATTACAACTGGAAGGATATGTTGCTTATGGAATTAAAGACCTGACGTATAAGTCGGGCGCTGATCTCATTTATATTTTCAACAAGAATCCAAGGCGTGATATCACATTGTCGTTAAAACACGATGTGGAGCAGCTAGGTATGAGTCCAAATGCTTTTTCCGCCGATAATATTCTTACTTCCCTATTCCACCGCGGGCCCAACAATAAACTTTCGATGGTGACCGAATACAAAGGAGGATATGAGCATGAATGGTTCAACGGGCTGATCAATACCGTCCAGTTTACGCACCGCGAGGTTTTTCCTTTGGGAACCACAGATTTTAAGCTCTTTCCTGATAAAAGAACGGATACCGTTAACATGAAGACGATATACACATCTGAAATCAGCGTTGGAACCCGGTTGTCATTCAGGGAACGGTTTATTTCCACAGATTTTTACAGGTTTACGCTCAGTTCGGATTACCCGATCATCCAATTGACCTATTCATATGG
>PLMO01000091.1 GCA_003142515.1 Bacteroidales bacterium | reverse complement strand
GATCTCCTTCACGATTCCTGCAGCATCTGACAAGGAATAAACAGTGTTTTTATCGAACTTTGTGTAAGCCTCTTTCTGTTTTTTTGTCAACTTGGCCATTTCACTCGTTTTATAAGATTTGTACTAACAGCTTAAGAATCCCATTGGATATCAATTGGCAAACGGAGCATCTCCGCTAACCGTGATACCCATGCTGCGGGCGGTTCCGGCAACCATTTTCATGGCTGATTCTACCGTGAATGCATTGAGATCGATCATCTTGTCTTCAGCTATCTTCTGAATCTGTTCCCAGGTAACTGCACCGATCTTATTCCGGTTAGGTTCCGGGGAACCTTTCTGCAATTTGGTAGCTTCCAGCAACTGAACGGCAACAGGAGGCGTCTTGATGATGAAATCAAACGATTTATCCCTGTATACAGTAATGATCACCGGGATTACTTTCCCTGCTTTATCCTGTGTACGGGCATTAAACTGTTTGCAAAACTCCATGATGTTCACCCCTTTTGCGCCCAATGCAGGGCCCACAGGTGGTGAAGGATTGGCACTGCCTCCCTTTATCTGCAACTTGATAATTCCACTAACTTCTTTTGCCATTGTGTAATAAATTAAATGTTTTTAATCCGAATTCCGATAAAAGAACCGTTTACTCTTTCTGGACTTGCATGAAGCTTAACTCCAGCGGTGTCTTTCTACCGAAGATCTTAACCATGACCTTCAGTTTTTTCTTTTCTTCGTTGATCTCTTCGATCACCCCGCTGAAACTGTTAAAGGGCCCGTCGATGACTGTAACTGTTTCACCAACGATAAAGGGAATGTTCATCTCTTCACCCTGCTCGGCCAGTTCATCAAATTTTCCGAGAATGCGTTTTACCTCAGCAGGCCGCAATGAATGAGGTTCCCCCTTGGCGCCAAGAAAACCCAATACCCCGGGAACATTCTTGATGACATGAGCGACCTCGCCAACCAGAATGGCTTCAATCAGCACATAACCCGGGAAATAATTTCGTTCCTTGCTGACTTTCTTTCCGTTCCGGATCATATAGACCTTCTCAGTCGGGATCAAAACCTGCGAAATGTAGTCCTGCAGTTTCTGAATTGATATCTCACTTTCCAGGTACTGCTTGACTTTCTTCTCATTCCCACTGATGGCCCTGATGACGTACCACTTTTTAACCTGCTCACTCATTTCGTGAAAATTGATTCATTAAAACGATCCGTTAGAATATCAGATAAATCACCCGGATGCATCAGAACAGTTTGTAAAATTGGAGAAGGATGTTGCGGAATGTCTCATCCATCAGGAACACCACCGCGGCGATGATCAGGGAAGCAATGGACACGACAATTGCACTACCTTGCAGTTCACTCCAGGANNATTTTGCACGGGTGGTAGGAATCGAACCCACAGCCTACGGTTTTGGAGACCGCCACTCTACCAGTTGAGCTACACCCGTTTACAATTAAGATTTAATTTTATATGGCTTTTCGCCATTTCGCTATTTCGCCATTTATTTTAGTCCAGTATTTCTGTTACCTGTCCGGCGCCAACTGTACGGCCACCTTCACGGATAGCAAAACGTAATCCCAGGTTCATTGCGATTTCGGAAATTAACTGTACCTCGATGGTAAGGTTATCTCCCGGCATACACATTTCCACGCCATNNTTGTGGAATGGAGTATGACGGCCGCCTTCCTGGGTCTTCAGGATATAGACGGTGGCTTTAAAATGTTTGTGAGGAGTGATGGAACCCGGTTTTGCGATAACCATACCGCGGCGGATCTCATCCTTATCAATACCACGAAGCAATAAACCTGCGTTGTCGCCGGCTTCTCCGCGGTCAAGGATCTTCCTGAACATTTCAACACCCGTTACAACGGACTTTAGCTTTTCTGCACCCATCCCGATAATGTCAACAGGGTCGCCGGTATTGATAATACCCGTTTCAATTCTTCCGGTGGCAACAGTCCCACGTCCGGTGATGGAGAATACGTCTTCAACCGGCATGAGGAAGGCTTTCTCAATGTCACGGGTTGGCAGCGGAATGTAAGAATCAACTGCATCGAGGAGTTCCATGATCTTTTCAACCCACTGGGGTTCTTTGTTCAGTCCACCCAAGGCGGAACCACGGATAACCGGGGTAGTATTTCCATCGAAACCATAGAAAGTAAGGAGTTCCCTGATCTCGATCTCAACGAGGTCAAGTAATTCAGGATCATCAACTAAGTCGCATTTGTTCATGAAAACAACGATCTTGGGAACACCAACCTGGCGGGCCAGGAGGATATGTTCACGGGTCTGCGGCATCGGGCCATCCGTTGCGGCAACAACCACAATCGCACCGTCCATCTGGGCAGCACCTGTAACCATGTTCTTAATGTAGTCGGCATGGCCGGGGCAGTCAACATGCGCATAATGTCTTTTTTCAGTTTCGTACTCGATGTGCGCAGTGTTGATCGTTATACCTCTTGCCTTTTCTTCAGGAGCATTGTCAATTTGTTCGAAAGACTTATAAGTTGCCAACCCTTTATCCTGGAGGACAAGCGTGATAGCAGCCGTCAAAGTGGTTTTCCCGTGGTCGATGTGACCAATGGTTCCAACGTTTAAGTGCGGTTTGGAACGATTGAATTTTTCTTTTGCCATATAAAATTAAGTTTAATTACAGTTTACTTTTTTGTTAATACTGGTTGAGCCAATGATGAGAGTTGAACTCATGACCCCTTCCTTACCAAGGAAGTGCTCTACCACTGAGCTACATCGGCGAAGCGGGTGTGTGTGTGAGTTTGAGCGGAAGACGGGGCTCGAACCCGCCACCTGAAGCTTGGAAGGCTTCCGCTCTACCAAATGAGCTACTTCCGCGAAGTGGGTGTGGGTTTGGGTGTGGGTGTGGGTGTGTGAGGGTGGGGAGAGGAGGATTCGAACCTCCGAAGGCTTCGCCAACAGATTTACAGTCTGCCCCATTTGACCGCTCTGGTATCTCCCCGAGGTAGGTGTGGGTTTGGGTGTGGGTGTGTGGGTGTGGTTCTCCATTCTCATTCCTGAGCCGATGGACGGGATCGAACCGCCGACAAGCTGATTACAAATCAGCTGCTCTACCAGCTGAGCTACATCGGCATCTGTTTGCTTTAAACCGATGCACTCAAAAATTTTCCCGTTGTCTTATTTCAAAAATTTTTCCTCCCGGGGCAGAAAAGCTTCGGTACTTTCAGATACAAAAGAAAAATACAATCTCCTGTGTATCATTCATTTGCTGCATAACCAAACCTAAAAAAACAGCCCTTTTACAAAAAGGACTGCAAAAGTAGGAAGATTTAAAATAATATCAAAGACTTTTTTTGAGATTTCAGAGAAGAAAAGCACATTTAATTAGCAAATAGTATGCCGCAAGATCTTTCGCATAATTTTCTTACGGCAATCACTTGATTGATTTATGATTGAACAATTTACGATTTTAGAATAATTTTTTGATTTACGATTGACGAATTTTTAATATTTTACTCGTCGATCATCTATTCAATCGTAACTCAAAAATCGTCCAATCGTAAATATGTTTGTCTTCCCCGTCCTTCAAGTTCCAGTATATCAAAATAAGATTTCGCCAAAAAAGTCAACATCAACATTATAGAAAAAGACATCTTTAAAAAAAGGCAACTTTTGAGTTGCCCTTGGAATATTTAGAAAATGATAGAATTAAATTGGGTTTCTATCTTATTACAAGCCTCGTATTTTCTCCTTGTGTTTGATCAACTGCTTTTTGAGGGCTTCCATAGCCTGATCGGTTGCTTCCTCAAATGATTTTGCCTGCTTCTTGGCGAAAAGGTCATAGCCGCGTACAATTAATCTGATCTCCACCATCTTATTATCCCGGCTTTCCGTATTCTCAAGTTTCAAAATAACCTCACTGCCGATGATCCCTTCATAGATGCTTAGCATCTTCTGTAATTTCTCCTTGATGAACGATTCCAGTTTACCGTCAGCTTTGAAATGTACAGAATTGATCTTGATAGTCATTCATACCTCCTTTTTTATGCCTTTGGATGGGCTTGTTTATAAATAGTCTTTAACTTTTCGATGGTATTGTGGGTGTAAACCTGGGTAGCCGAAAGGTTGGCATGCCCAAGGAGTTCCTTAACGGCATTCAGTTCAGCGCCGTTGTTCAATAAATGGGTCGCAAATGTATGCCGTAATACATGCGGGGAGATCTTCTGAAGCGTGGTCACCTGCGACAGGTATTTTGTAACAGCACGGTAAATAAAACGCGGATAAGATTTTTTACCGCTATCGGTAATGATAAGCCAGGTATCATCAAGGTTGCCTGATGACCTTTGAAATTCGGCGTTCTCAAGATAAATCTTTTTCCCTTGTAAATATATCTTCAAAAGATCAGCAAATTTATTGGAGAACGGAATTAACCGCTCTTTATTTCTTTTCCCCAGAACCTTTAAGGTTGATTGATGAAAATCAATATCGGTCTCCTTCAGGTTGATCAGTTCCGACAAGCGCATCCCCGTTGCATAGAGAATTTCCAGGATAAGTCGGTCGCGCAGGGCCGGGAATCCTGCACCGAAATTAATTGTTTCGAACAGCATTGCCATCTTTTCCTTTTCCACAAATGACGGTAATTTTTTTGAGGTCCTCGGGGAGATGATCTTCCGCATCGGATTGATGGAAACCCTACCCTCTTTCAGCAGGAATTTATAGAATGATTTCAGGGTGGTCAGTTTCCGGTTGACGGAACGGGGAGATATTTTTTCTTCCATCAGGTGTACAAGCCATGAACGGATCATGGGATGAGTGACATCACGGATATCACTTATATTATATTGTATATTGAGAAAGGAAAAAAACTGGTCGAGGTCGTTACGATAGGCTAACACGGTATGCGGCGAGTATCTTTTTTCGTATTGTATGTAGTCGATAAACTTTCCCTTCTCCATCATCCATCAAAAAATAAGAAGAAATCTTGCCGGTTCCAACCAAAGGATAAATATACGAAATATTTCATCCTTGCAAAATTTCTTCTGTAATATTTTTTTGCTGATAGTAAAAAACAGTCCATTGAGGGAATTCAGGAAGACACGAAATCCGGCAGGCCGGTTCGTTGCATTACAGGCCTTCCTCGGACTGCTGAAGTTGCTGGACGTAGATGGCTTTATTCACGCCCTCACGCCTTTTAATTGATGGTTTTGTGAATTTCTGGCGTTCGCGCAGTTCCTTAACCACACCGGTTTTTTCAAATTTTCTCTTTAGTTTTTTTAAAGCTCTGTCGATGCTTTCACCTTCTTTAACGGGTACAATGATCATGTGTATGCGACTCTCTTTCTTTTTAAATGATGAATAATTATCCTGAAAACAGGGGTGCAAAGTTAAAAAAAGTTTTTGATAAACCAAGAAAAAACAACATCCACATCCCACATCTCATATCCATATCCCATATCTCCGCTTACAAATTCTTCAGGATAAACTCCGTCATCCTGGTATACAGATGAAATGTAGTGTTCTTCCCGGCATAGATCCCATGGTTGCTATTGGGGTAGAGCTGCATCTCAAACTGTTTATTGGCAGCTACCAGCGCAGTGATAAAATCGTACGAATTCTGTGTATGAACGTTATCATCTGCCATCCCGTGAACGAGTAGAAGTTTTCCTTTCAATTCAGCAGCATGGTTTATAGGTGAATTTGACTCATACCCCTCAGGATTTTCTTTGGGTGTTTGCATGAACCGTTCAGTATAGATATTGTCATAATATTTCCAGTTGGTCACCGGGGCGACCGCAACACCCATTTTAAAATAATCAGCTCCAATGGTCATACAGGAAAGGGTCATATAACCGCCAAAGCTCCAGCCCCACATCCCGATCCGGTCCTTGTCGACAAAGCCAAGCGACCCCAGGTATTTTGCCGCTTCGATCTGGTCGAGTGTTTCATACTTCCCAAGCTCCAGGTAAGTACACTTTTTAAATTCTTCTCCCCGGGCGCCTGTACCACGGTTATCCACGGAAACCACAACGATCCCGTTCTGTGCGAAAAGCTGATCCCACGACGACGCCATTCCCCATTGATTCTTTACGGTTTGAGACCCGGGACCCCCATAAATGTTAAATAAAACCGGGTACTTTTTTAACGTGTCAAAATCTACCGGTTTCAGCATCCATCCGTTCAATTCCAATCCGTCATGCGTTTGAAAAGTAAAAAATTCAGCTTTACCAAATCCATAATCCTTCAATGTTTCCTTCAGTTTTGCGTTGTCCTGGATTATCCGCACTTCTGAGCCGTCAGGTTTATTGATTGTAGTGAAGGACGGAGTATTGATATCCGACCAGCGGTTTATAAAATAAATGCACTTGCTGCTGAATTCCGGGATGTTATACCCTTTTTTCGGTATCAGGCAGGTTTTGTTTTTTCCATCGAGGCCGATGCTGTATACATTCCGTTCGAGCGGAGAAACTTCTGTAGAAATATAATACAGCTTATTGTTCTGCTCATCAATGCCGGCAATATCGGTCACCTCCCATTTCCCTAAAGTCAGCTGCCGGACCGGTTTCCCTTCTATCGTATAGAGATAGATATGCCGGAAACCGTCTTTCTCATTAGTCAGGAGAAAACCGGAATTATTCTTCAGAAAATGCCAGTGATCATTGATCTCGATGTAGGTTTTATTCTCTTCGGTATAAATAACATGAGATGTGCCTGAACCCGCATCGGCAAGAAGCAATTCAAGTTTATTCTGGTGACGGTTCATCCTGTAGAAGGCAAGAACATTGGGATCTTCAGTCCATTTTACCCGTGGGATGTAAATATCCTGTTCCTGCCCGATATTCACCGGGGATGTTTTTCCTGAATCTGCATTCCAGACAAAAATACTGATCTTCGAATTATCCTCACCCGGTTTGGGGTATTTGTATTTATACTGCTCAGGATAAAGATCACCGTAAAATGTCAATTGATATTCTTTGACATTGGATTCGTCAAACCTATAATAAGCGATCTTTTTACTGTCGGGCGACCAGAAAAATGCCTGGGAAAACTCGAACTCTTCTTCATAGACCCAGTCGGTGGCGCCATTGATGATCTCATTGATCTTTCCATCGGTTGTGATCTGCTGTTCCTTCCAGGATGAGAGGTCCATCATATATATATTGTTGTCGCGGACGAATGCGATTTTGGTTCCGTCAGGGGAAAAAGTTGCCAGTCGCTGTTTGCCATTCTTTGAAAGCAAGGTCAGTTTCCTGGTGAGCAGGTCATAGAAATAATAATTGGCTCTTGAGGAATGGCGATAGATGGCTTCTTCATCTGTAGAGAACAGGATCTTCGTTTCATCCATACTAAAAGAATAGCTTCCCATCGAAATCGGAGCGGTATCACCAACTGGGATGAGTTTTTTTGCGGTAACCAGCGTTTGAGTTAATTTCCCGGTTGCATATTCATATATGTTGAGACTGTCTTTTTTGAGCTGGCAATAATGTTCACCATCTTTCATTGAATTCAGCCCGGAAACACCACGGGAGGAAAATTTCCTGTTTTTGTAAATATCATCCAGGGTGATCTTTTTGGTTCCTGTTTGTGAGAACAAGGAAATGGTGGAGATGAGAAGCAGAAGGGAGATAAACCGTTTCATAAGAATCTCAATTTTTTATTGTAAAAGAAAAAGATTAATCTATCGGGGTTCCAAAGGTAAAAATAATCCGAAGGAATTAGATAAATTTGTCCGGCAGAAGTGGTGAGAGATGAGATGTGGGATGTGAGATGTGAGATGTGACTTTGTAACTCTGTAACTTTGTAACTTTGTAACTTACGATTATGAGAAAAGAAGTGGAAATTAGCAGTATTTTTGGCGAAACCCTTGAGAAGCTGAAAGGGCAAGGGGTTATTCTCATAGCCGGTGACCCACCCAACTTGATGACAATTGGGTGGGGTACGATCGGTTTCATCTGGGGAAAATTGATCTTCACGGTATTGGTAAGGCCATCAAGGTTTACTTATTCACGCATGGAATCGTCCGGTGAATTTACCGTTAACCTGCTGCCGGATGCATTCTCACATCAGTTATCCCTGTGCGGATCAAAATCCGGAAGGGATGTTGACAAAATAGCGGAATGCGGGTTCACCCTGGAGCGTGGGATACATGTTACAACCCCATTCATCCGGGAATCATCCATACATTTTGAATGCAGGATCATTCATAAACATGATCTTCTGCCTGAAACCCTTGATAAGGGGATCCTTAAGAAGTATTATCCTATGGGTGATTTACACAGGGTGTTTTATGGTGAAATTGTTGGGGTGTTTAAGTAAGCTGGCGAGTTGGCGAGCTGGTGAGTTGGTGAGTTGGCGAGCTGGTGAGGTGGTAAGTTAGAGAGTTGGCGAAAATCAAAAATGAAGAATGAAAAATGAAGAATGAATAGAGTTCTCTTATCCCTAATGGCTAATGCCTAATACCCAATACCCAATACCTAATACCTAAAACCTGGAAAAAAGTTTAGAAGCTTCAGGATTGAGATTTTTTTGTATTTTCGCGGCGAATTTCAATGGGATGGTAGCTCAGTTGGTTTAGAGCATCGCCTTGACAGGGCGGGGGTCATGGGTTCGAATCCCTTCCATCCCACAGCAGCGGGGTTTCAGTTCCGTTTTTTTTATCCCTTATTGAACCATCCCTCTTAACTCTTCCACTCCTTCCTGTACAAACAGGAATTCGCCTGTTGCAAGAGCGATTGATGAATTTCCATGCTCATCTTCGGTTGCTTTCATGATCTTGATGATATAATGGGTATTGATGGTAACGGGAGTGTCCGTTTCCAGATCCTCTTCACTTTCTTTCACGATAGTTACAGTGATGAATTTTGACATGAGATAAGTTGTTATTTGGTTTTCTTTATCGCCCAAAGATAAATAAGATTCACGATTTAAATCGTCTAATCGTAATTCATTATTCAAAGGTCATGGAGAACTGGAAAATTTTTGATTTCAGGCTTTGGATGCTGTTTGTATAGAGGTTGTTTTCCCTTTTCAGCTGGTCGAACAGTCCGTACATCATTTTAAATTCCAATCCCAGTTTGAACCATTCATTGTAGAAATCAAAACCTACTCCGGCTTCCAGGTAAACATCATTCTGGTTAAATTTGACGATCTTCTGGTCGGCACTCCGCTGCTCCCGCTTCTTTGCCTGAGAAGCCAGGTCGAGGGTATACTGGGCGCCTCCTATCAGGTATGCTCTGAAATTATTGTACCGGTCGGATTTGAATTTAATTTCGAGCGGAAAGTTCACATAGGTTGATGGGACCTTTTTTGTAATGACCATCAGAGATTCACTTTCTTTCCGGTAGATCTTGATGGTATATATCAGGTCGCGGTCACCAAAGGTCAGAGAGGGAATAAAACGAAGGTCAAAATTGTTGCCCATCCGCATATTACTTACGATACTGATAACAAAGCCAAGTGCAGGACTGGATGTGATCGACAATACCTTAGCCGAATCAGGCAATGGCAGGATGTCGGGGATGAATGTGGAATCGAAATTATGGGTGGTAAGGTCTGCAATAGGACGGAGGGTGACATAGCTCAGATCGGCTCCCAGCACGAACCCAAAATGAAACATATCCTGGTCGTACATCGGCATGTTCAGTATCCATTGGTTCTGCCCATATCCCCTTTCTGAAAACGAAAGATAACAAAGTAACAGGGACAGGATGATAAGCCGGACGGGTTTCAATCAAGGGGGTGGTTTAGTGAATTATAATAACGGGTTAAATGAACTTTTATTTTATGGAAAGGATAAGCATATGTAAGGGTTATGTTTATTTTTCACCTTTATAGATGGTTGCCACGCCAAATGTAAGTGCCCGCTGAGAAACGTTTTTCATTCCAACCTTTTCGAGGATGTCAAGAAAATCCTTACCCGATGGAAAAGCGGAAATGGATTCGGGCAGGTAGGTATAAGCCTGTTTATTCCTGGAAACCATTTTCCCGATGAAAGGGATTATGTGTTTTGAATAAAAACCGTATAATTGTTTCCAGGGAAAGGATGCAGGATGTGAAAATTCAAGGATCATAATCACACCTCCGGTTTTCATGACCCGTTTCATTTCCGTAAGACCTCTTTCAAGGTCATTAAAGTTCCTTATGCCAAATGCCACCGTTACGGCATCGAATTCTTCATCCGGGAATGGAAGATCTTCGGCATCGCCTTCCTGAAACGTGAGCTTGTCCTGTAACTGTTTTTGAGTGGCTTTCTTTTTTGCGATCGCGAGCATGTTTCCCGCAATATCAATCCCTGTAACCTGTTCCGGTTCCAGGGTGCAGATGAGCACCGCAAGATCACCGGTGCCGGTTGCAACATCGAGTACACGATGAGGCTTATAACGGGAAAGCTGGTTAACGAATTTTCTTCTCCAGCTGAAATCAACACCGAGCGAAAGGAAATGATTCAGGAAGTCATATTTCCCCGAGATGTCGTTAAACATATGTTGAACCTGTTCTTTTTTTTTCATCGGAACAAAACGAGCAATGATTTTCGAATTAAAAAAGGGGACATCTTAACAAAAGAGGGTCCCCTGATAGATAAAAACCAATTAAACCAATATTATGCTCCGAGCATCAGCCTTTTAAAACCGGTGACGCGGAGGTCTTTATCATTTTCTGCCAGGAACTGACGAACCGTTTTTTTGGTATCCCTCACAAAATCCTGGTTCAGCAGAGTATTGTCTTTAAAGAATTTTCCAAGTTTACCGGTTGCGATCTTTTCCAGCATCTCTTCCGGTTTTCCTTCCTGACGGGCCTGTTCCTTCCCGATTTCAACTTCGCGGTCGATGGTTTCCCGGGAAACATCATCCTTGTCAATGGCAATGGGATTCATGGCAGCAACCTGCATGGCTAATTCATGTGCGATCTCAGCCGTGTTCCCGGCATCTTTTTTATTCAATCCGAGAAGGGTTGCAAGCCTGTTTCCATGATGGTTATAAGAAGAAACGAAAGGAGCTTCCAGGAATTCATAATGAGCAATCTGGATCTTTTCCCCGGTTTTTCCGAGCATCTCATTCAGCTTCTCTTCTACAGTCAGCTCATTCAGCTTCATGGCAGTGATAGCCCTGATGCCGGCAGGACGGTTTGTGATACAGAGGTCGAGCAGGTCGTGGGCGAATTTCTTAAAATCATCGGTCTTGCCTACAAAATCGGTTTCGCAATTTATCATGATCAGGCCTGCATAGGTATGATCCTCATTGGTTTTCGAGATGACGATGCCTTCATTTGCATCGCGGTCGGCTCTTTTTGCAGCGACTTTCTGTCCTTTTTTCCGGAGGTAATCAATGGCTTTATCAAAATCGCATTCAGTTTCCTGGAGTGCTTTTTTGCAATCCATCATCCCGGCGCCGGACATCTGACGTAATTTATTAACGTCGGCAGCAGTTATATTTATCATATTAATAAGTTGTGTGTTTAATTTTGAGATATGTAATTTGGGATGTTGGATTTGTCACTTTTTATTCGACTTTCCAACGGGTTTGTTGATTCGCTTACGGGGAGTTTTTGCTTTTTCCTTTTCCTCTTCCGAAATGGTTTTCAGCTTAGCAACTTTGGTTTCGACAAAATCTTTTTTAGTGATCTTGATCCCTTCTTCTTCCTCATCCAGATCCAGTGCATCAATGCTGGTCCGCACCCCGAATTCATCTTCTGTACCTTCGGTCCTTCCCTCGCGTTCTTCATCGGCAGCTTTCTTATCCCGGTCGAGTTTACGCTCAACAAGGCCTTCCTCGATGGCATTCACCATGGATTCGATAATGAGGAATATGGATTTGGAAGCGTCGTCGTTGGCCGGGATGGCGAAATCCACCTGGCGCGGGTCAGAATTTGTATCGACGATGGCAAATGTGGGGATGTTCAATTTTTTTGCTTCGGCAACAGCAATGTGTTCTTTCAGGATATCAACCACGAAAACGGCTGCGGGAAGACGGTTCAGGTCGGCGATACTGCCGAGGTTCTTTTCCAGTTTAGCCCTTTCACGGGTGATGGTCAGACGTTCCTTTTTGGAAAGGTTGTTATAGGAAGGACTGCTCATCAGTTTATCGATGGAAGCCATTTTCCTGACTGCTTTACGGATGGTAGCGAAGTTGGTGAGCATTCCACCGGGCCAGCGCTCCGTTACGTAAGGCATGTTAATTCTCTTTACTTGTTCAGCAACGATTTCCTTTGCCTGTTTTTTTGTAGCAACGAATAGTATGCGTTTTCCTGATTTCGAGATCTGTTTGAGTGCAGATGCTGCTTCATCCATCTTGGCCATGGTCTTGTATAGATCGATGATGTGGATTCCGTTCCGTTCCATGAAAATATAAGGGGCCATGCTCGGGTTCCATTTTCTCTTCAGGTGACCGAAGTGAACACCAGCATCCAATAATGCATCAAAAGTGGTTCTTGACATAATTTGCTTACTATAATAATTTTAACGTTTGCTAAACTGAAATCTTTTCCTGGCTTTCTTTTGTCCGAATTTTTTCCGTTCGACCATACGTGGATCTCTTCTCATCAATCCTTTTGCTTTCAGTGCAGGCCGGTGTTCTTCGCTGATCTTGCAAAGTGCACGGGAAATGGCGAGACTGAGGGCCTCTGCCTGTCCGGTAATTCCACCTCCATCCAGGTTTACCTTAACATCGTATTTCCCCAAGGTGTTCGTGATGTTGAAGGGCTCCACAACCTGGTATTGCAAAATCACCGTGGGAAAATATTCTTTATAATCGCGGTCGTTAACCGTAATTTTTCCTTCACCTTCTTTTAAATAAATCCTCGCGACGGCAGTTTTTCTTCTGCCGAGAGTCATAATAACTTCCATATTATCTGATTGAATTTAGATTGATTATTTTGGGTTGCTGAGCCTGGTGGGGATGTTCCGGGCCTGCATAAACATATAGGTTGCGAAATAATTCACTCCCCAGGCGATTTTTGGGAAGCATGCCTTTGATGGCTTTTTCTACCAAGGCAGTGGGCTTTTTGGCCAGGAGTTCCCGTGGTGATGTGAACCGCTGTCCTCCAGGGTAACCCGTATAGCGGACATATTCCTTGTCCTCCATCTTTTTACCCGTAAGAATGACCTTTTCGGCGTTGATGATGATCACATTATCACCACAGTCAACGTGTGGTGTATAATTGGTTTTCAGCTTGCCCCTGAGCAATCGTGCTGCTTTGGTCGATAAACGTCCAAGTACCTGGTTTTCTGCGTCAATAAGTACCCACTCCTTATTTACCGTTGCTGCGTTGGCGCTTATTGTCTTGTAACTTAACGTATTCATGAATTTCTACTGGTTGCTAAATCATTAACACTATTCCTATCAAAAAGGGGTGCAAAATTAGAACTAAATTTTTGATTAAACAAATTATCCGAATAACTTTTTCCCTTGTGGAAAGTATTAGCAGAGTTACAAAGTCACAAAGTCACAGAGTCACAGAGTAATTTACGATTTACGATTTACGATATTCTTTGCGTCATTTGCGTCTTCGCGCTTTGCGGTGAAAAAAGTTTGACTACTTTTACCTGTCGATAATCATAATCATGAACAAACTTGCTCAACTTCTTCTCTGGACCGGAATATTCGCCGCTGCTATGGCCTTTCTCGAGAGCGCCGTTGTTGTTTATCTCCGGGCACTCTATTATCCCGAAGGGTTTGTTTTCCCATTAAAGATGATGGATCAGCATATCCTGATCACGGAGGTCATCAGGGAAGCAGCGACAGTGGTCATGCTCTTTACTATAGCTGGAATCGCAACCAAAAGCTGGATCAGCCGTTTTGCTGTTTTTATTTATTCCTTTGCCATCTGGGATATCTTTTATTATATCTACCTGATTTCCCTCCTTGGATGGCCGCCTTCCCTCCTCACCTGGGACCTGCTGTTCCTGATCCCGGTGACCTGGGCCGGGCCTGTGCTGGCCCCGGTGATCAATTCCATCACAATGATCCTGCTGGCGGTGGTCATCCTTTATTACAGGTCAAAAGATGAAACCTTCCGAATTTCCTTCTATGAATGGCTCCTTCTGATAACAGGATCCCTGATCGTGATCATTGCCTATACCCGACCGTATATGAGCTACATGCTCGACCGGTATTCTATTTCCGAAATGGTTCATTTCAGGGGAAACACAAAACTGATTGAATATGCCGCCGGATTTATCCCGGTAACTTTCAGCTGGTTTATCTATTCTCTCGGCCAGTTGCTCTTTTTCTGGTCAATTCTTCATGTGGTTCAAAGGAAGAAACGAAAATGAAGAGCGGCACACCGTTATCACATTTTTACTAATTTTGCACCTTCAATTTGTTACTTTGTAATATTTTTTCACCATGAAGACGCTAAGAATTCGCAAATAGAAAAAACAAAATCGTAAATCGTAAATCAAAAAATTCATTCGTAATTCGGAATTCGGAATTCCTTTGTCACTTCATCCCTTTATAAACTTTATGAACTTTATAACTCTCTGATGTCCATTAAAGTAAATGCGATAACCAAAATTTACGGAAGACAGAAAGCCCTCGATGCCGTGTCGTTTGAAATTGCACCGGGTGAAGTTGTAGGGCTGCTTGGGCCGAACGGTGCGGGCAAGAGTACGATCATGAAGATCCTCACCTGTTTCATTCCTCCCACTTCCGGCGATGCCAGTGTCTGCAACTTCGATATCCTGGAACAATCCATCGAAGTAAGGAAAAAAATCGGTTATCTTCCCGAAAACAATCCCCTATATCTTGATCTGTATGTAGAAGAGTTCCTTTCCTTAATTGATGAAATTCTCATATCATCCAAAAACGAAAAGCGAAAAGCGAATAGCAAATCGCGAATTGCCGGGGTCATCGATCTCACAGGCCTTCGATCAGAAAAACACAAGAAGATCGGCGCTTTGTCAAAAGGCTACCGCCAGCGTGTCGGCCTTGCCCAGGCCTTGCTGCATGATCCGGAGGTACTGGTCCTTGATGAACCCACTTCCGGACTTGATCCCAACCAGCTGCTCGAGATCCGGTCACTTATTAAAACCATCGGCAAGGAAAAAACCGTTATGCTTTCCACGCACATCATGCAGGAGGTGGAAGCCATCTGCGACCGGGCAATCATCATCCACAAAGGAAAGATCGTAGCCGACGATTCCACACAAAATCTTCAGCATATCTCCACCTCCGGGAATGTGGTAAGGGTGGAATTCAGTTCAGCAGTGGATGCCGGGTTGCTTGCAAAGATCAATGGGATTAAAGCGGTCACTGCACTGACACCCTTCAGTTTCCAGCTCACCGCTCAACCCTCAGCGGATATCCGTCCGGATATATTCCGGTTTGCGGTCGATCAAAAGCTGACTGTTCTTGCGATGCAAAAAGAAGAACTCAGGCTGGAAGAAGTCTTCCAGGAGCTTACGAAGGATTAATTAGCTAAATTAATTATGAATTAAAAAAATCGTATTTTTGCTGCCAGCTAAGTGGAAAGATTTGATTGATTGCAACCACTGGAAAAAAATGCTAAAACAATATTTCCTTCCGTCAATCTTCAGATCCAGTCCTGTTTACATTTATTTATTAACTCAATAAAACTGTTTATCATGGGATATTTATTCACATCCGAGTCCGTATCTGAAGGACATCCGGATAAAATTGCCGACCAGATCTCCGATGCATTGCTTGATGAATTCTTAAAATGGGATCCCGAATCCAAAGTTGCATGTGAAACCTTCGTTACCACCGGGCTCGTTGTTTGCGGCGGCGAAGTCAGAACTGAAGGATACGTGGATGTGCAGGATACAGCCCGTAAAGTGATACGCCAGATCGGTTATACCAAAGCCGAGTACCGTTTCGACAGCGATTCGTGTGGAGTAGTCTCCACCATCCATGAGCAATCCAAGGATATCAACATGGGAGTGGTAAGGGAAAAACCGGAAGATCAGGGTGCCGGCGACCAGGGGATGATGTTTGGTTATGCCTGTCGCGAAATGGATAACCTGATGCCGCTCTCAAGTGAAGTTGCACATATTCTCTTACAGGAACTGGCGGCTATCCGCAGGGAAGGAAAGCAAATGAAATACCTTCGTCCCGACAGCAAATCGCAGGTCACCGTTGAATATAACAACAACGGCCAGCCGAAGAGGATCGATACCATCGTGGTGAGTACACAGCATGACGATTTCGTACAACCCAAAAACCCTACTGCAAAATCCATTGCTGCTGCCGATAAAGAAATGCAGGAAGTGATCAGGAAGGATATCGTTAAATACCTGATACCAAGCGTACTGAAGACTCTTCCGCCACGGATAAAAAAAATGTTCCAGGGAGATTACAAACTCCATGTCAACCCGACCGGGAAGTTTGTCATCGGTGGACCTCACGGGGATACCGGGCTGACCGGCCGGAAGATCATTGTTGACACCTATGGCGGACATGGCGCTCATGGGGGCGGTGCATTTTCCGGCAAGGATTCCTCCAAGGTTGACCGTTCTGCGGCTTATGCGGCAAGGCATATCGCAAAGAATCTTGTGGCAGCAGATGTAGCGGACCAGGTCCTCATCCAGGTTGCCTATGCCATTGGCGTTGCCCAACCTGTCGGACTATATGTCAACACTTACGGAACGGCAAAAGTGAAAAATGGCAAAGGAAAAATTTTATCCGACGGGGAGATCTCCAAAAAGGTGCAGAAGATCTTCGACATGAGGCCCTATGCCATTGTGCAACGTTTCGGTCTAAAAAACCCGATATTCCTGAAGACCGCCACCTATGGCCATTTCGGAAGAGACAGTTTTTCGGAAGAAGTGGACGTTTACTACCCGGTGAGTGGCTCAAAACCAAAGAAGTCAAACGGGAACGGGAAAGATGTCTTCAAGAAGAAAGTAGAATTCTTTGCGTGGGAAAAGCTTGATTATGTTGGAAAGGTAAAGAAAGAGTTCGGGTTGAAATAAGGCAATAGGCATTGGGCATTAGGTATTGGGCATTAAACAATGGGCAGTAAATATTCGTAAATCGCATTATGCCGCAGGAAATCGAACATAAGTACCTCGTACGGAAAGATCTGTGGTATGCGGTTCATAAGCCCCGTGGAGTGAATATCCGGCAGGGTTACCTTCAAACGGATCCGGGAAAAACTATCCGTATACGGACCACCGGGACAAATGCATTTCTCACCATTAAAGGGCCTTCCCGGAATGCCACCCGTGCCGAGTACGAATATCCGATCCCGCCCATGGAAGCAGACGAACTCCTGCAATTATGTACAATTCCCGTTATCGAAAAAGTCCGTTACCGGATGGACTACACCGGGAAGATATGGGAGGTGGATGAATTTTTCGGGGAGAATGAAGGATTGATCCTGGCTGAGATCGAGTTGACATTTGCGGAGGAAAAGTACGACAGGCCAGCCTGGGTCGGCGAAGAGGTCACCAACGATCCACGGTATTACAATGCTTACCTTGCATTGCACCCGTTTTCAGCTTGGAAATAACGAAAAAAATAGGGCTGACTAATAAGTTCTTTTTCACCGATAAGACGCCAAGACGCTAATAATTAAATCATTGATTTTGCGTTCTTTGCGTTTTAGCGACTTAGCGGTAAAATAAAATAATCTTACTTATTAGTCACCCCCATTCTGTCAGGTACAGATTTCTTAATGACTTATGATTAGTTTCCTGGTTGTCATTGCTTTTCCATCCATATCCAATGAATAGAAGTAGATCCCTTCCGGGAGGTCGCCGGTGAAAACAGACAGCTTGCCTTCTGCACTTGTAAGGACGGATTTTTTCACCACTGAACCCAGTAAATTCCGGATAATAACGGTACCTGCGTTCTCTGTGTTAATGGAATACTCAAAATTAACTGTATTGTTGGCAGGGTTTGGAAAGGCGCCGGAGAGGATATTCCTGGCAGTTTGATTGTCGATACCTACAGGGTAGGCGTTATAGGTAACGTTCACACAAACAGAATCGGAGGGATTCGATTGGATGAAAAACACATATCTGATTATTGAAGCCCCGGGAAAAGCTGATGTGTAATGCCCTGAAAAGTCAGTGGAATCTGTAGCATGTGCATTAATATATTCGGGGTCCGGGGAAACATATACATTGGGACCAAAACATGTTCCTGCCCAGCAGAACGTGTTTACTGACCCGGCAATCAAACTGATTTCAACTTTCTTGACCATCACGGCAACAGTGGCAGAGGTTGTGTTATGGACAAAAAAGAATGAAGTAATCTCAATTCCGTCTGAATGTCCTTGCCGGGTAACATTTGCATTGTTGGCAAGGAGTCCGGTACTATCAGCCAGGGTCAGGGATTGCGAATAACCATAGTAGAAGGTTGATAAGGCAAAAAAAACGAAGAGTATAAATTTTTTCATATGGAAATTATCTTTGAAGATGAAGGTTGATTTTCAGTATACAAAGGTAAGATTTTTTTAATCCTTTAAAGTGGTTTTCGAAGAAATTTATCCTCCCTGTAAAATAATAAGAAAATTTATGCTAATTCTGAAGAAGCTTTTATTTTTTAATGTTTAAAATTTAAGAGGATGAAAAAGATTATACTTTGTTCTTTGTTTCTTGCAACAGCCGTTCTTGGCTTCAGCCAATCGCAGCGGTTTATCATGTTTGAAGAATTTACCCAGGCCAGTTGCGGCCCCTGTGCTCAGCAGAATCCGGCGTTCGATGCCTTGTTGACCGCCAATCCATCCAAGTGCACTTCCATAAAATACCACACGGACTGGCCCGGCGTTGACCCGATGAACGCCCAGAACCCGACGGATGTAGGCGCCCGTGTCACGTACTACAATGTTACCGGGGTTCCCTATGCCGTCATGGATGGCTCACCGATTACCGGTTCAAATTACTTAGGCGCTCCGGCCAATCTTACCCAGGCAAAGATCGATGCCGAATATGCTATTCCGGCAACGTTTAACCTCTCCATGAACCATTACCTTTCAGCCGCCAACGACAGCATTTTCGTTACCATGCTTGGCCAATGCACACAGGATTTTTCCGGGACCCTGGTTGCACAAATAGGTGTTATTGAAAAACATATCCATTTTAACAGCCCTCCCGGCTCCAATGGAGAAAAGGATTTTTACAATGTCATGAAAAAGATGCTGCCTGATGCGTCGGGAAACGTCCTCTCATC
>PLMO01000097.1 GCA_003142515.1 Bacteroidales bacterium | reverse complement strand
CCTTCCAATTATATCTGGGATTCGATCATGGCGAAACTGATCATTGAAGAAAATAACGGAAAACCGTTGAAATGATATAATTTTGCACACTGATTTTACGAAAACACAGAATTCTCTTTTATACTGAAGGAAATGAAATACCGTTTGGGACTTTTGATTGCAGGTTTCGGGCTCATCACAACAATTCTGTCATCCTGCATAAACTCCTATAAAGCCGACATTGAAAAAATCCTGAACCCTGGTGCATTGCCATACCTCAAAGACAGTAAGCTGATCCAGGTTTCCAGTCATGATACTACTGGCGGAAATAATGACATGATCATGATTCCTGCCGGGAAGGAGGCCACGATTTTACAGGTACAGGGACCGGGAATCATAACCCGTATCTGGTTCAGGATCGATTCGAGTGATCCCTATTTTTTAAGAAGAATTTTACTGAAGATGTATTGGGACAATGAGGATAATCCTTCAGTAGAAGTTCCTTTGGGTGATTTCTTCGGAAGTGGATTTACTTACAGGCAATATGTTACCCCTTACCTTGGGATGTCTTCGGGCGGATATACCTGTTTTTTTCCTATGCCTTTTGAAGACCTGGCCAGGATCGTTATCGTAAACGAATCAGGGCAGGAGTTGAAAGGGTTTTATTACCAAATCGATTACCAGAAGCTTGAAGATCCGATCAGTACGGATGTAGGGTACTTTCATGCATACTGGCACCGGGATGTTTGTACTGATTACGATTCAAACTTTACCATTCTGAACACCAAAGGCCATGGGCATATTGTTGGTGTTAATATGAGCATACAGTCGTATGACCATACATTCAGTTTCCTTGAAGGAGATGAAAAAGTATTTGTGGATGGAGAGAAAAAGCCATCGATCCATGGTACGGGAACCGAAGATTATTTCTCGAGCGGGTGGTATTTCAACAAGGGAGAGTATGCAGGCCCATACAACGGGCTGGTTTTGAAAGATGATTCGCTGGGAAGGATCTCAGCATACCGTTTTCATATTATGGATCCTATTCCCTTTAAGAAATCCATCAACTTCACGATTGAACATGGTGACAACAACAAGGATGTTGCAGATTACAGCAGTACCGTTTACTGGTACCAGATAGAACCGCATGTAAAATTTCCGCCCATGCTCAAATCGGGATTGAGGATTCCACTTCGTCTCATTCCGCCGACCAATATGATTGAAGCAGAGAAACTATCATTCAACCTTGATAAAATCCGGTCGAAAGTCATGGATATGAGTGATTACGGTGCAGAATGGGGCGGGTCGAAACAACTCCTCATTGAATCCGGACCCAAAAATGAGTTTTCACTGAGTCTTAACCGTCTTGAAGAAACCAGTTACAAAATCCGGGTTTTTTATACACGCGGTCCTGAATACGGGAATGTTGATGTTTTTCTGGGCGCGGAAAAAGTCGGGCAGATCAAAGGTTATGCTCCCTTCATTCAACCCGGAGGATACCTATCCATCCCTGATTTCAAGAATCTATACAATGGCCTTACCCTGCAATTTGCAATTACAGGTAAAGACAGCCTGTCGGGTGGATATTTTGTCGGGCTTGACGGAATCAAACTGGAGCCGAAACGGACTTTCATTCAAGAATGGAATGTGATCGGGCCTTTTCCGAACAAGTTAAAGGCAGATGGCTCACGGGCCGGTATGGATTCGATCTATCCTCCTGAAATCGCGATCGATAAAAACCAGGTTTATCCGGGCTTAAATGGCAAACCCTTGCGCTGGCAGGTTCTTAAAACACCTGACAACGGATTTGTATCTTTCGACAACATGATTAGTCCAAACCAGCCGGCTGTTTATTTTGCCCTCGTCTATATTCATTCATCTCAATCACGAACAGCCACTTTACTGATCGGATCCAATGATGCCATTAAGGTCTATTACAATTACAATAAGGTATACACACAACGGGGTGGGCGAACTTTTAATCCCGACCAGGGAAGGAGCTTTATAAAGATCAACAAAGGGTGGAACAAACTTTTATTGAAGATCGAAAACAGTACGGGCCGGTTCGGATTTTACGCCCGTATCCTTGACCGTGAAAACCTGTTCCAGTATGACCTCAACGAGGAACTCCCGTCGAAATCCCCTGTTACACCCTCAAACCACATAAAAAGAAAATGGCGGTACAAAGGATTTTAACTGTTCTCGTTTTTTGTAGTTCCTGGATGTTCTCCAATGCCCAGATGACGGAAAATGCTGCTAAGCAAGTTCCGGATTCATTTTGCATCTCATCCATGGAATACAAACTCTATAATATGATCAATGCCTACCGGCAACGGTATGACCTTCCTCCGATCCCATTATCAAAATCCTTGTGTTTTGTGGCTTCGATGCATGTCAAGGATCTCTTCTTTCATCATCCCGACCAGGGATCATGCAATGCACATTCATGGTCGGACCAGGGCAGTTGGAAGCCATTTTGCTATCCCCGCGACGAGAACAAAAAGAACAGCGTCTGGGATAAACCAAAGGAATTGACACCTTACAGAGCCAAAGGCTTTGAGATTGTATACTGGGAAAACGACGCCGTGGTCATCGACAGCATCATTGCCTTCTGGAAATCAATGGATTATTTCAACAGTTTTCTGATGAATACAGGCAAATGGCAGGGGAAGAAATGGAATGCGATCGGGATCGGCCTCCATGAGAATTATGCCTGCGCCTGGTTTGGCGAATTGCCCGATCCTGAAGGAGGACCTTTCATCTGCGGACAGGAACCACAAAAAACAGTTTTGCCGCTCAAAGAAAAACCGGCCCAGGCAGAGAAAAAGAAACCTGAAAAAAAAGAAGCTGAGGAAAAATTTCCTTCTGAACTGAAAAAGAAAGAAAAACCCGCTGAACCTAAAGTTAACAATGAAAATCCGGTTTCCGGGAAGGAGTATTACTACATCATCGTTAAAGGTGTCGCCCCCGAAAAGGAATTACAGCGGTTTTTAAAGGATCTCCGGTCAAAAGGATATTCCACTTCCCGTTTGATTGAAAAAAATGGCAAGCAAAGGGTTTCCATCATGGGATTTCCGGATAAATCAAAGGCCGACAGCGCCCTGAGGCAGGTAAAAAAGACTTGGGTGGATGCGTGGCTCCTGAAACAATAACCTGCTATTTAGCATCCATCACGCACCTGAACCCGACCGTTCCATTCCTGTCAAGGCCGGGCGCCATCAATAATAACATTTCAGGATGATCAACCGGTAGCGGTCCTCCGGTAACATACCAGGGACTGGATGTGGGATGATAATAACTTCCGCCCCGGATGATGACGTAATAATAGCTGCCAACATCATAGATGTCGCTGGTCAGCTGCCAGACATTACCTATCAGATCTTCCACTCCAAACGGACTTGCACCTTGCGGATGCACTTCTACCGGAGTAGGATGATTGAGATTATCGTTGCATTTGGAAGAATCCATCGTATTTCCCCAGGGGTATTTCCGCATGTCTGTTCCCTGAGCGGCATATTGCCATTCCATCTCCGTCGGCAACCGTTTGCCTGCCCAACGGGCATAAGCCTNNCCAACCCAATGCTTCAGGAAATTATTGGTATCACTGGGGACATAGCGGGTAAGTTTCATGAAAATCAGCCACTCCCGGTTGGTTACCGGATATTGGTCCATATAAAATTTCTTCATATGGATTACAACAGTGTCATGATGGTCAGGTAAGGGAATAAAAAGATCGGCAGCATCCGGATCCCTTTTTGTATAAAAACGGAATGTTCCTTCCGGGATATCCTTCACATGTTCGACCCCATGATCCCTTAGGCGTGTTCTTATTTCCGGAGAGATGAGTACCGGAATATTATTCTTTCGCTGCAGAACCCTTTCATCCAGCAATTCCTTGCATGCAAAAAGCTGTACCACGATCTTTTCCGTGCTGATATCGAAATAATGATAAAAAGGAATCGTATTGCTACTTGCCGAAAAAGTATATGTTATTGAGCTGTAGGAAGGGTTACCGCCTGTAAGCCTGATGCTGTCGCCATCCGGTGCATTAAAAACAATTGAGTCTCCATTAAATTCTGCATTGAGAAGTACAGGTAATAAAGCTACACAGCCTGCATTTCCTTCCATTCGTGTATCCAGGTAGGAACGGTTGAAGGGATCAATTTTTACCGGGATCAGGATCTTCCCTTTCCGATTAATGGTATCTATTTCTGTGTGGTTCCACAGATCTACAACGTGGTAGTCCTTATTATTAAAAACCCAGGTTATATTTTCCCTGAATGAAGAAATGTCAAACAAGGTTCCTTTGAATCCTTCCGGCCGCATGCTGTAGATGGTAAAAAGCAACTTCTTGCAGGAGATCCAGTAGTTGACATAGATGCTGTCGACAAGGGTTTCGACCAGCGGCAACCAGTTTGAATTATGGAATACCGCATCATTTTCACGCAGTATTTTCGTGGTTCGCCCGAGGTACTCAAACTCCTCTTTCATCCAGGATGGACGGCCTGCACGCATGGTATTTATTTCTACTCCATAACCGTTGAAGAAGGAGATGGCCAGTTCACGGTGTAGCCGGTCATCAGCAAGCTGGAGCACGCGGAAGATGGCAAAATCAGGTTTAATCAGCTTGTTCAGGTTCAATGGCGGAGAAAGCACCAGGGCATCGTGTACCCTCCCGGCAATTATTCCGGGCATATCTTTCGGGATGGCCATTCCTTCGCTGTACATGATGATCCCCGGTTTAACCTTGTCAGCTGTAGCCTGTAATTCCTTGCTGGACGACCCCTTCGTGTCAAGCACTACGCCATCTGCATCGGTGGCCCGCAGCATGTCCTCCATTCCTTTTAACTGGTCTTCCTTTCGTGTACTTTCATCCCATGGATTGTAGGAGATGAAATATTTTTTTCCTTTCTTGTGAAGAAAATCCACCTGTTTCCGAAGTTCCGGAAGTCCACCCGGAAGATCCCGGTACATATCCCATTGGTTCCGCTGATCGAGACCAAGGCGTGGCCACGTCGGCCAAAGGGTATAGATATCATAGCCACCGGTCAGTGAATCATATTCTGACAAGGAATGATAAAAAGTATATTTCTTTTCTCTGGCATCGTAATACTTCTTATCCCAGGCAAATTGCAGTAGCATAAGGTAGCTGCTCTTCATCCATTGAAGATCCGTCCGCTCAAAATAAGAATTATCGAAGAAAGGTAAGTCATATAGGTAACGTTCGCCGAACATCATCTTCAATCCCTTGTGCCAGTCGCCGGTATGGGTGTCGAAATAAAGGTTATATTCCACCCAGCCTCCCGGCTTGAGCGTTACGGCCCAGCGGTCTATTGTGCTCTTGTCTTTATCTCTCTTGTCGCGGCGTGCAAGGCCAGAAAGTGAATATTCCTTATTGACCTTAAAATCGGAAAATCCCAGGTGCCAGGCATTATCCGGAAGGATCACGCCTACCGGTCCGTAACCAGGGCGGAACAATAACGAACGGCAGAGGTAATGGGGCCAATCCTTTGTACCACCGGCAGTGATGTATACTTTATCGCTTCCTTCACCGAGCGGAACCAGGTTTTCGATCCGGTGATTCCCTTTTCCTGTATTGGTAAACCGGAGGACATACCTGAGCCATGGTTGAAACTTTTTGTCTGCTTTTAACGTTCCCTGGATACTGTCGGCCAGCATAAAGGAGATCTCATTCTTCCCGAAAGCTGCTTTCCCGCAATACGAATTGTAGAAGTTGCTGTCGATGAGAACTGAAAACATGGGAATTCCATAGGAGAAGGGAACCGCCTGCTTCTTCTGGAGGACCAGTCCGTTTATAGTGAAGGAATTGGGTTCATCGAAGCGCAACGACTGGATCTGAGGACAGGCCGGGATTAATGTCGAAAGAAAGAAAAACAGGGATAGAAACGAAAAAACGTTTTTCATTTTCTATGAATATTTGCCAGGTATTATCTGTGTTTGATGATGTGTGATTCCATACCGGGTACTGAATCATTTATGACATCCCGGGGAATTTATCAGTCGTCACAGATCATCCCAATCAAACATAAAACAGGTCCCGTTGGGCAAAGGCATATTCATGTTCGAGCAGCCATTTCTTCCGCCAGAGGCCTCCGCCATAGCCTACGAGTTTTCCGTCCATCCCGATCACACGGTGACAGGGAACGAGGATGGATGCAGGATTGGTTGCATTGGCTCCTCCTACAGCACGCAAGGCCTTAACATCGCCTATCCTTCTTGCGAGTTCAAAGTATGTGATCGTGGTGCCATAAGGAACCTTCAAGAGTTCATTCCATACCTTTAACTGGAAAGGTGAGCCTTCAAGGTCGAGCGGGACAGCGAATTGATTTCGTTTGCCATTGAAATATTCGCGGATCTGATCCTTGCAATCTTTAAGACAGGCAGGAGTACGCTTAACCTTAACCTTGAAATTAATAAAATCAAGACTCCGGATCCCTTTCCCGGTGCAGTTAATCTCCAAGAAACCGATCGGGGTTTCGAGGAAGGCTCTTTGAATGGGGTTCATATCATTTGGATTTTGTTTTTCTGCTCTTCCATGCTAACCAAAGCATCAGTGAACCAAATACCAACATCCCTGTTCCTGACCAGAGGTTGATGTTGATCCCCAGCGAACGATGGTATAGCCCGGCATCGGAATTCGTGAACAAGCCAAAAATCGTCAGGATCAGTCCCATGATAAAAAACATCAAACCAATCGGAAATTTTATATCTATGCCCATAAGATTAATTTTTTACCAGAATAATACTGTTAATATAACACCAATTGTTAATACCACGATAGCCAGAGTAGACGATCTTTGATACCATGCCACTTCTTTATCTTTGATTTTCGGAGTAAGAGAATAAACCAAGCCTTTAAGATCTCCATCGCTCTTTTTTTGTCTGGTAACCAGCGACAATCCAATAGTTAGCAGGGCGCTCGTTGAAAATGCAAAAATGGCGGTCCAGAAGTTCTGGGCCATTTCTACAGGGTATGAATGCAGGTGATAGATCCAACCACCTTTGACCAAAGTATCAGCGCCTATAGGGAATGTAAGCCCGTGGTGCAGCAAGGCTACCAGGAAACCGGCCAGCAAGCCGGTAAAGGCAGCATGGCCGGTAGTTCGTTTCCAAAACATCCCCAGGAAAATCACAGCAAATAATGGCGCATTGATCATTGAAAAGATGGTCTGCAGGAAATCCATGATATTGCCAAAAAGACTGGCTAAGTAAGCCGCTGCAATGCTGACTATTACTCCGAAGATCGTGGCCATACGTCCGACAAACAGATAATGCTTCTCATCGGCTTCATGATTCCCAGTAACCGGACGAATATAACTCTGGTAAATATCGTAGGTCCAAACCGTGTTAAATGCCGATACATTTCCGGCCATTCCCGACATAAAGGAAGCCAGCAGCGCGGTAATTCCCAATCCCAGTACGCCAGCCGGCAGGTATTGTTTCAACAGGGCAATGATCGTGTAATCATAATTGTAATGACCTGGTGAAATTTCAGGTAAGGAAAATCCGGAGCCTGGTTTATTCAGCAAGACCAGGGCAGCAATTCCCGGGACGATTATAAGAAATGGAATGAACATCTTGGGGATCGCACCAATGAGCGGAGTATTCCTGGCTGCCGTAGATGATTTAGCCGACATGGCCCGCTGTACGATGAGGAAGTTAGTGCACCAGTAACCAAAGGAAAGAACAAAACCCAAACCGGCAAAGATCCCATACCAGGCAACTCCCATTGGATTTGCTTTTGCTGTTCCTGTGTACTTCCAGGTAGTTGTCCACGTATCAGCTGCAAAACCCTTTGCTGAGACGATCGGTGCAAGATGTTCTTTTAAACCTGACCAACCACCAAGATCCTTCAGACATAAAATCACGATGGGCAATAACCCTATCACAATGATGAAAAACTGCAGTACTTCGTTATAAATCGCTGAAGATAGACCGCCAAGGTAGGTGTAAGCAAGTACAATTGCTGCGGCTAGAATAAGGCTAAGGTGGAAGTTCCAGCCCAGTACTTTTTCCATCAGGATGGCAAGAGCATACATTGAGATTCCCGACGCGAGGATTGTCATTATTGCAAACAAAATGGCATTCAGCCCACGGGTTTTTTCGTCATACCTTAATTTCAGGTATTCAGGAACAGATCTCGCTTTCGAGCCATAATAGAATGGCATCATAAACATTGCGAGAAATACCATGGCAGGAATGGCGCCTACCCAGTAAAAATGGGTTGTGAGCATGCCGTATTTAGCACCGGAGCCTGTCATACCCATCACTTCGAGAGCGCCCAGGTTGGTTGAAATAAATGCAAGACCTGCCACCCATGCTGGCATTGACCGACCTGCTTCGAGAAAGGCATTGGCATCTTTCATATAACGCTTCAGTGCCCAGCCAATGCCAAGAACAAATAAAAAGTAGATCACCATCACCAGGTAATCTATCCAGTCAAGTGAAAAGTTTGTACCCATGCCTGCTCTGATTTAATTCCTACAAAATAGAAAAATTGCTATCCGACAATCATCAAGATCATGTACAAATTTAAGGATGTTTTCATCCAAAAATCAAAAGTCAAATTTTTTTCAAGAATAAAAAGGGGTTCAGGTATTGGGCATACCAACTCATCAACTCACCACTCACTAACAAGAATAATGTCGCACTTTCAGGGGTTATTTGAATTTTGTATTTTATGATTATACCGGGGTTAAAGAGAGATTATAACAAAAAGGTAAGCTGACGCATAATTCTTAATTACGAGTTAATTTAGCAATTTTGGATTCGCAACGATTTCTTTTTTCATCGCCCTGTTGTTAATCAAGTTCGTTAACCAGCAAGTTATTACAAAATTTTTTTATTCCTTTTGATTTTTTTTTAGATTTCTACACAACTTTGAGAAAAAGGTGTTATCTTTGCTTGTTCTTAATTAGGATTTATTCTTATTTAATATATGATCTCATGAAAAATGCTTCTGAAATAACCTCAAAACTGTCATGTGCAAGGTTGAAGATCACTCCTCAAAGGATTGCAGTTCTTGAAGCGGTCATGGAATTGAATAATCACCCAACTGCTGAGAAAGTCATCGATTTCATCAAGGCAAACCATCCGAATATTGCGACAGGGACTGTATACAAGACCCTGGAAACTTTCGTAGAAAAGGGGCTGATAAAAAAAGTCAAAACCGATAGAGACATCATGCGATATGATGCCATGACTGTCCCTCATCATCACCTTTACTCTTCATCAACTGACCGTATCGAGGATTTCATAGATCCGGAATTACAAAAGATGATCGAAAAGTATTTCAATGCACACAAGATCCCAAACTTTAAAATCGAGGATATCAAACTCCAGGTCATTGGAGAATTTTTAACGGAGAAAAAAAAAGTAACAAACAAAAACCAGCAACATGAAAGAAAAAAGTATTAAACTATTAAACAAGGCCATCGCCGATGAGTTATCTGCAGTTCATCAGTTTGTATTATCAATTAATTAAAACTTGTTAAATCATGGAAAATAACGCTGACAACATTAGTAGATGCCCAGTTACCGGAGCATCTCAAAAACACAGTGTTGGCACCAGTGGTACAAAAAACCGCGACTGGTGGCCTAATCAGTTAAAATTGAACATATTGCGACAAAACTCTTCCTTATCTAACCCTATGGGTGAAGATTTTAACTATGCAGAAGAATTTAAGAGTCTGGATTTAGAGGCTATAAAAAAAGACCTTCATAAGCTAATGACTGACTCTCAAGATTGGTGGCCTGCCGATTTCGGCCATTACGGACCATTTTTCATCCGCATGGCATGGCACAGTGCAGGCACATACCGAACAGGCGACGGTCGTGGAGGTGCAGGTGGCGGACAGCAACGCTTTGCCCCGCTTAACAGTTGGCCCGATAATGTCAACCTCGACAAGGCACGAAGGCTGCTTTGGCGAATCAAGCAAAAGTATGGTCGAAAAATATCCTGGGCAGACCTTATGATCCTTACTGGTAATGTAGCCTTGGAATCAATGGGATTTAGAACCTTTGGGTTTGGCGGTGGGCGTGAAGATGTTTGGGAGCCGGAAGAAGACATTTTCTGGGGTTCCGAAACCAAGTGGCTGGAAGGTGACAAACGCTACTCAAAAGAACGCGACCTTGATAATCCTCTTGCAGCCGTACAAATGGGGTTAATCTATGTGAATCCGGAAGGGCCAAACGGTAACCCTGATCCAATTGCTGCGGCTAAAGATATTCGCGAAACCTTTGCCCGTATGGCCATGAATGATGAAGAAACCGTGGCGCTTATTGCCGGTGGTCATACCTTTGGCAAAACTCACGGAGCCGGTGATGCGGGACTTGTTGGACCTGAACCTGAAGGAGCCGGCATTGAAGAGCAAGGCTTCGGCTGGAAAAGTTCGTTTGGCTCAGGAAAAGGAGGTGACACAATCTCCAGCGGATTGGAAGTCACCTGGACACAGACTCCCGCCAAATGGAGTTATTACTTCTTCGAAAACCTGTTTAAATACGAATGGGAACTAACAAAAAGCCTGGCCGGTGCGCATCAATGGGTAGCAAAAAATTCCTATGGTGTCATTCCTGATGCCCACGACGCCTCTAAAAAACATGCGCCAACGATGCTTACAACCGACCTTTCTTTGCGTTTCGATCCTGTTTATGAAAAAATTTCAAGACGTTTCTATGAACATCCTCTTGAATTTGCAGATGCCTTTGCCCGTGCATGGTTCAAGCTGACTCACCGGGATATGGGACCACGGGCACGCTATTTAGGTGCTGAAGTCCCCGTAGAAAAACTGATTTGGCAAGATCCGATACCTGCAGTGGATCACGCGTTGATTGATGTGAAAGATATTGCAGCATTAAAAGCTAAGGTATTAGATTCCGGACTATCCGTATCTCAGTTGATATCTACCGCATGGGCTTCGGCTTCTACTTTCCGTGGATCCGATAAACGTGGTGGAGCCAACGGTGCTCGCATCCGACTTGCTCCACAAAAGGACTGGGTTGTTAACAATCCTGCTCAGCTAACGAAAGTATTGGAAACGCTGGAAGGTCTCCAAATAGAATTCAACAGTGCCCAAGCTAACGTGAAAAAGGTATCACTTGCAGACCTTATTGTATTGGCAGGTTGTGCCGGTGTTGAGAAAGCTGCAAAAGATGCAGGTTCTGTTATAACTGTTCCATTCACTCCGGGTCGTATGGATGCATCGCAAGAACAAACCGACGTAGAATCTTTTGCAGTATTGGAGCCAGCAGCAGATGGTTTTCGCAACTATTTAAAAACGAAATATACCATATCAACCGAAGAATTATTGATTGATAAGGCCCAATTGCTAACACTTTCTGCTCCTGAAATGACAGTTCTTGTAGGCGGCATGCGTGTATTGAATACAAACTTTGACAAATCAAAACATGGTGTTTTCACTAAACGTCCTGAAGTTCTTACCAACGATTTTTTCGTAAACCTGCTCGACATGAGTACGGCTTGGATGCCAACATCTGAGACCAAAGAGACATTTGATGGACGTGATCGCAAAACGGGCGCACTAAAATGGACAGGAACCCGGTTAGATCTTATCTTTGGTTCAAACTCTGAACTTAGAGCCCTTGCCGAAGTGTACGGAAGCGCAGATGCTCAAGAAAAATTTATAACAGACTTTGTGGCAGCATGGAATAAGGTAATGAACCTTGATCGCTTTGATTTGTCTTGATTTCTTAAATAATCTGCTATTTACAAAGCCGAAAATCAATACCGATATCACAAAGGGGCTGTATGATTGATGCAAGGCTAAAAACAATTGCCATAAGATTGTAGACTTTGATTTATCGTAACATTACAAGGATTGCCCCGGTAATATAAGCTAGTACCCAGTAAGAAAAAGCTACCTGAGACCATCGGATGAATTTTTTCGACAGGACGGAGTTCATTCCAAACCTTTTAACATTGAGATAAGAGAGGATTGTATCGGTGAACATTCCTGCAAGAGAAAAATATCCGATTATACCATGAAAGGAAATCACTTTACCTGAACCGATAATCATACAGATTGTAGATGTAATATCGAGGATAATGCCAATGGTCAGAAAGGTCAATACATTCCGGGTGATAGACTTTTTGCGGCTTTGAATAATTATAGCCGTGGCATATGAGATCAGTGCCAGGTTGACAATGGATATTCCGGCAATGAGAATTGGGTTCATATTTATTTTTTAAGGAACAAAAGAAGCGGTTGAAAAATGTCATTAAAGTGAAATTGTCAGATGTCTTTAATAATCCCTTCAGGGTTTAACTTCATCAGCTCATCAACTCATCAGCTCGCCAGCTTTGGAACGGGGTTTAGACAGTAAATAGATGACCCAGCCGGAGGCGGTGATAACCAGGCCTGCAATGGATTCGTGTGGTTTGTAGATGAAACCATACACCAGTATCCAGGTATTTATAAGGAGAAAGAATCCGGGCAGGTATGGATATCCGAAAGCCCGGAAGAAAGTTTCGTCCTTCTTTTGCCTGAACCGTGTAATAAAGACACCGAGGACCGACAAGAACGTGAACAGGTTCAGGGTAAATCCCACGAAGATGATCACCTGCTCAAAGGTGGAGGTCAGGATGAAAAAGATGGAGATGAGGCTTTGAAAAAGAATCGCGATGTAGGGGACATCATTCCGTTTGCGCGAAAGCCAGCTCAGCAAGCGGTAGTCCTCCCCTATTGCATGATATACTCTCGGGCCAACAATGATCATGGAACTGACAGAAGAGATCAGTAAGAAGGAGATGATCAACCCGATGACTGCTCCCGCCTGGTGGCCGAGGATCTTCTGGGTAAACACATACCCTATCTCAATCTTTCCTGCCAATTCAGGGATGGGAACAGCATAGAGAAAGATGAAATTGATCATCATATAAAGAAGAACGACGATGGTGGTACCTGTGATCAGGCTTTTGGGGGTATTCTTAAGGGGATCTTTGATCTCGCTGAGGATATAAGCCGCGGCATTCCATCCTGAATAAGAATAGGAAACAAAATACATGGAGATGGCAAAGGCCGGACTGATAATGTCTTTCAACGCTTTTCTGTCGAGGTTGAACCCGATATGCGAACTCTTCCCATAGGTTAATCCAAGAATAAATAACAGGATGATAAAAGAGATCTTGACCACGGTCATGACATTCTGGAAAATGGCGCCAACATGCTTGTTTGTCCCGTGAAGCAGCGTCAGGAAGAGGATCAGCAGGATCGACAGCAATACAGGCAGGTTCATCTGTCCCATGAAATTGGGAAAATAGGGCTTCAGGTCGATAGCGCTTGAGAAATATTTTCCGAATGCAATAGCGGCAGCAGCCACTGGTGCGGCAAAGCCCACGGTTATGGAAATCCAGCCTGCCAGGAAACCCAGCCCGGGATGATAGATCTTTGAGATAAAATGATATTCGCCACCTGAACGCGGATATAAGACGCTGAGTTCGGAATAGGCGAACGCCCCGCACAAGGCCACAACTCCACCAAGCAGCCAGAGCATCATGAGCGCGAAACCGGAGGAAATGCCCATCACCTGGAAGCCGAGGCTGGTAAATACACCCGTCCCGATCATGTTGGCGATCACAACTGATATAGCAGTTACCAGGCTGAACTTATTCTTAGCAGGCACAGTCAGTGTTTCTTTTTGGCAAACAGCAGGTTCGTTTCGTTGAATTTTACATCGTAGCCGATCCTGAAAGGAACTCCGTGCTTTGTTTCCTGCTTTTCATAGGCCGACTGAAGGTCAGGCTGGAATTTGTATTTGAACAGATCGATGGTTTGTGTATAGGTTCCGAAAAGTTTTACCGTCCAGCTTGATGGCTTGAAGAACCGGAAGGGAATCCCTGAATCATCCTGCAGAATAGAGGATTCCTGATCAAGAAGGTAATTCCGCATCACCCTGAAATCGGCAGTGAACATGAGGTATGATGCAGCTTTCAGGAACCCGACCTGCATGCCGAACGATTTAACGAACTGTAGCAATTCCGGATGTTTTTTCAGGTTCTGGTCGGAAAGATCATAGGAAAGATAGTACATTACCTGCGGTTTTTTCAGTGTAGAGTCAAAAAACGCAACCCTTACCCCTATGGTGGATGTGTCCTGCCAGCCGGGAACGATCCCGCCTTTGTTATCCAGTGTGAAATAAGTGATCCCGGCAAGCCGGTGTCCCGTTTTCCGGATATAGAACAGAATCAGTGGTAATATGCCGTCAAGTGATTGCTGATTGAGATCCTTTTCCATGCTTTTGGTCCTGAAAAATCCCAGTTGGTTTGAATAATAGAGAGATGCCCGGATCTTCTCCAGGTAAGCAAGGAAATCTTTCTTTGCCATGGTATCGCAGCGATGCAGCTTACCAATCGGCTCCAGTCCGATCAGCACATAATTAGCGGCATCGGGGAAAAAGGCATGTGCATAAAGGAAATCTGCTCCTGCAAATGGGTAAAACAAGGTTGAAGTATCGGAGGAAACCATACTCAGGTTTTTCTCCCTCCAGCGTGCGATCGGACTGGTCTTATTCTTTTCAACTAGCTTCCAGTCGTCGTTGATATGTTGCTGGTAGGTTGTCCAGTTTTTTTCTGAAGTGAAGTCCCTGCATCCATTAATAGGGCTGATCCCGGAATACACAGCAGCAATGTCGTCGCTAACTGTGTCGATGACAGACCTGTAACTTTTCGGATTTACAGGCAAAGAATCATTTATGGCTTTGTTCCCGTCGTTTTGAGAAGCTTGGTTTTGCAAGCAGGAAAGGAGGAGAAATACCATGCCAGTGCATAAACTGCACGAAAGCAAACCCATTTTAGTATAACGATGAAACATACCGGATATATAATGTTCGGCAAAAGTAAAACAATTCTCAGTGACACAGCAACCTGCGTTAAAAATTCTTAAATGTTCCGGGAAAATGCGGGCGTTTGGATTAAATTTCTTTTTTTTGCATATCAATAATTTCCTGATGCATAAAAAAAGAATCCTCATCCTTTTATTTTGCCTGATAACGGTCGTCTGCTTTTCCCGCGGTCATATCAACATTGATTCCATCTTTTTCAATCCTACTTACTTTCAATTACGGCTCGATTCTCTATATCTCGGTCAATTCCGACAGGCATTGAAGGGCCATGAACAGGAAAACAAACAGATGCTCGCCACTGCCCTACCCGGTCTCCGCTCGTTGACGGAATCGGATATTACGCGCCAGGTCAGCGAGATGAATTCGGTGATCCATGTGGGATACAATACGAAGGTCAGGGAATTCATTGATGTCCTTCTTTTTAAAAAACCTGAAGCATCCTGTCTCTTGCTTACGCTGGCAAATCATTATGTTCCCCTTTTCCAGTCAATCTTTGATAAATATAGTGTTCCCGGGGAACTTGCCTACCTGCCCTCAGTGATCTCTGCCTTCAATCCCGGAGCCTCTTCGATCTATGGTTCGTCCGGCATCTGGAACATCATGTACATTAGTGGTAAGCTTTACAAACTGGAGATCAATTCGATGGTGGATGAGCGCAGGAATTATGAAAAGTCGACCGATGCGGCTGCAAGGCAATTCAAGGATTTCTTCGCCATTTACCAGGATTGGACGCTTGCTCTTACAGCCTATATTGTGGGATCGGCTGTTGTGAACAAGGCGATTCGCAGGGCAAACGGAAAAAAAGATTTCTGGAGTCTTTACCCTTTTCTACCTCCGGAAACGCGGGATTACCTGCCTGCCTATGTTGCTATGACCTATTTCGTCAGTTACCATGATCAATTGAATCTAAAACCGCTCCAGGCCGACCTTCCTTTTTCCACCGATACTGTTTGTATAAGAAAAGAACTTCATCTGAGGCAGGTTTCAAAGATCCTGGATATCCCGATCACCATTCTGAGGGAATTGAATCCCCAGTACAAACACGATATTCTTCCTGCTGGCCCGAAGATCTGTATCCTCAAATTACCGGTCAGCTATGGGGATAAATTCCGGCTGCATAAAGACTCCATCTTTCTTTACAAGGACTCTGTTATCATTGCTTCACGGCAGAGCACGATCACATTTCCGATGTCAACCTATATCCAGAATGAACCAAGGATGGCTTCGGGAAGAAGCCAGGTTTATCATTCGGTCAGGTTAGGTGAAACCCTTGGTGCGATTGCCGCTAAGTATCATGTCACGGTTGCAGACATCAAATCCTGGAACCACATGAAGTCCAATTCCCTGAGGGTGGGACAGCAGCTTCTCCTGTTTTCGGCTCAAAAAGCCGGAAGTCATACTACTCCCCAAAAGAAATAACTAATATTAATCCTGATCAACTACCAATCCTGCGATCAATATTTGTTTCTGACGCGTAATGAAACCAATCCGAATCTTCCTCCTGCTACTGATCGTTTTCCTTTTTTTTATACTGGTTTCCCTTCTCCTGCCTGACCGTGATGTGACGATATCAAAAGGCTTTTCTGTCCGGTTTCCCTCCCTGAAAAAGGTATTTCAACCTAAAAATATTGAATATGCTGATATTGCTTCGATCCTGCAACAGAAACGGTCGGATACGGATTCGCTGGTGAGGATTGCAGAGACAGATACCCTGAAGAAACCTGATTCCCTCTTCAAAAAATTGGTTTCCCAGCCTCTGGATTATCCCGGCGATGATAAAACCGTTCTTTATCCTTTCTTCCGTGAACTCGAAGAATCACTGGTAAACAAACAAGGAATACATATTCTGCATTATGGTGATTCACAATTAGAAGGCGACCGGATCACCGATTACCTGAGGTCGCGGTTCCAGGCTGAGTTCGGCGGATCCGGGCCGGGAATTCTGCCACTTGGCGAAGAAGCTTACCGTCTTGCCCTTCTCTCTTCCGNNGGAAAGCCGCTGGAGGCATGGATCACATTCCGGGGAAAAGGGGTATCAGGCGGAAAAGCCGATCAGTACCAACGATGCAGGATCTTTTATGAAAACTACCAGCAACCGGTGAAGGTTAGTTTCTTCAATGAGGATGTGAAATTAAAATCAGATACCTTGCCCACAACCCGGTCGCTGAAAGAATATGACCTGTCCTTTACCGATACCCCTTCAAGCCTGACGATCCGTTTCACCGGAGCAGGCAGCCCTGATTTTTATGGTATCTGCCTCGACAGCCCTTCAGGGATCTCAGTGGATAACATCCCCATCAGGGGCAGTTCCGGCTTGGAATTTACCCGGATGAACCCTACCCTGCTAACCGAAATGTACCGGATCCTGAATGTTAAGTTGCTGATCCTTCAATTTGGGGTGAATGTCGTTCCCGGCGATCTGGATGATTATACCTATTATGAGAATGGCCTTTATTCACAGATCTGTCAACTGAAGAAGCTGAATCCCGGTATAAGTATCATCATGATCGGCTTATCAGATGCATCCCGGAAAAATGGCGACACTTATGAATCTTATCCCTGTGTGGAAAAGATACTGAATGCCCAGAAATCGGCTGCGCTTAAAGCAGGTTGCGTATTCTGGAACCTATATGCAGCGATGGGAGGAAAAAATTCCATGCCCAGCTGGGTATTTGCGAAAGAGCCCCTGGCCTCAACCGATTTTCTTCACTTTAATTATGCTGGCGCAAGGATCGTTGGAAAGATGTTCTATTCAGCACTGATCAATGATTACAATGAATTTATCAGGAAAAACCCGCAATGAAAATACACATCCATAGGATCACCTTAACCCTTAACTTAATGCTGGCCATGGTTTCCACGCAGGCCCAGTGGACAATCACATTGCCTACAGGTATCCAGATAGGTGAGAACATGAATAATCGTTTTCTTTTTTACGGAAATGCAGAAAAAACCTATGAACCCCTTTTCCGTTCGATGAACGGGCTGATCCTGAAAGGAGAAGGAACCATTAACATCGTTCAGATAGGCGATTCCCATATCCAGGCAGGATTTATCCCTGAACAAATGCGTAAAGACTTCGCTTCGTTCATCTCTTCCGGATGCGGCGCCAGGGGACTTGTCTTCCCATACAGGATCGCAAAGACCAACAACCCTGCAGATTACTTTGTAAAATTTACCGGGAAATGGAAAAACTGCCGGAATGTTGAGATCAAGAAAAACTGCAGCCTGGGCCTCACGGGAATTATGATCCAAACCCGCGACACGCTTGCAGAGATGACGTTCCATTTCAGGGAAAACGCCACATTCCGGGAATTTAATTTTATTCGGATCTTTCACGATCCCCTGGACACAAGTTTCCGTGTAGATTTTCCCGGGCTGGAAGGCTGGTATCATGTGGTATTCCCCATTCAAACGGGGTACACAGATATTAGATTCGATTCCATCATCACGGATTCCCTGAGAATCAGGATCGTTAAAAAAGACACGATCGGGAAATATTTTACCTTTTATGGGATTGATTTCGAAAATGGAGATCCCGGAATCGTTTATTCTGCTTCCGGAGTAAACGGGGCTGAAGTCACCTCCTATCTGCGTTGCGATTTGATGAAGGACCAACTCAGAATCCTGAAACCCGGCTGGGTCATCCTTTCGTTGGGCACCAATGATGCCTATCCTCTTCATTTTATCAAGGAAGAATTCATCGCGAACTACATTACCCTGGTTAATAAGATCAGGGAGGCCGATCCGAGCGTGCCGATTCTGCTGATGGTTCCGGGCGACAGTTACCGCCGGCACCGGTACGACAACCTGAACCTGGTGGAAGCGCGTAAAGCGATCCTTGAGGTTGCACAGCAGACCGACTGTGCTGTCTGGGATTTTTATTCGCTCATGGGTGGACCGAAGTCAATCATGAATTGGTACAAGGCCGGGCTCGTTGCAAGGGATAAGCTGCATTTCAGCAAGCAGGGATACCTCATCCAGGCTGACCTTCTTTTCGAAGCTTTTATAGATGCTTATTCATCATTCATTGATAAGTCGAACTTATCAGATTAATGAGATGGAATTCCTGAAAAATCTCTTCGGTTACGACAGCAATTCTCTCCTGCTTTTCACAGGGATCAATTTCTGGATCTTTTTCGGGATCCTTCTGTTCGGTTTCTCCTTCATTCATTCAAAGGTCAGATGGCGCAATGTTTTCCTCTTCCTTTTAAGTCTCTTCTTTTATTATAAATGCGGAGGAGGATTCGTTATCCTGCTTTTCCTGGCAGTTGTGGCTAATTTTTATCTGGGGATCTGGATAGGACGGATTCCTGAGAAATGGCAGCGGAAAAAGGTTCTTCTGCTGAACATCTTCCTGAACCTGGGAATGCTGGTGTGGTTTAAATATACGGCTTTCTTCATTACGCTCTTCAACCAGGTGACCGGAAGTCATTTAAAGGTATTCAACTTTATTGTCTGGGGATTTAACCAGCTAAGCGGAAAACATTTAAATATAACAGAGCTTCTTGTTCCGCTCGGGATCTCATTTTTCACCTTCCAGCTGATCAGTTATTCGATTGAACTCTACAGGAAAAGAATAGAACCCATACGCGATTTCAGCGATTTCGGTTTTTATATCACCTTTTTCCCGCAGCTGATCTCGGGACCTATAGTTAAGCCGCAAAATTTTATTCCGCAGATCCGAAAACCTTATGAATTGAGTAAGGATGAATACGGACTTGCTATATTCCTGATCATTTCCGGGTTGGTTAAGAAGATCGTTTTTGCAGATTACCTCTCGGTGAATTTTGTCGGGCGTGTATTTGACAATCCCAACCTTTTCACTGGATTTGAAAGCCTGCTGGCCGCTTACGGGTATACCCTCCAGATCTATTTTGATTTTTCGGGATATACCGATCTTGCCATCGGGATTGCCCTGTTGCTTGGGTTCAGGTTACCTCCCAATTTTGAATCCCCATATAAGGCAAGAAATATCAGCGATTTCTGGAAGCGATGGCACATGAGCCTGACAACCTGGTTCCGGGATTACTTTTTCCTTCCTTTTGCCTATTACCTGTCCGGAAAAATGGTGAAACCACGTTATTTAAAAATCAGGACAGAACTGCTGATTTATATGGCCGGAATTCTTCTCACCTTCTTCCTATGTGGTTTATGGCATGGCGCGGCTATTAATTTCATCATCTGGGGAGGGTTGCATGGCATGGCCCTTGCCATTCATAAATTTTTCTATCCCAAAGTCCGGGCAAACAAGAAAATTCATCCGTTTCGGTTATTTGCTTCACGGTTATTCACATTCCATTTCATCGTTTTCACGTGGATCATTTTCAGGATTACGAGTGCGGAGGAATTCAGTATCCTGATGAAGAAGATCTTTTTCCAATTCCATTCCGAGCTGGCAGGACAGATCATCACTGCCTACTGGAAAGATCTTATCATTCTCCTTGCCGGTTTCCTGCTGATCTGGGCTCCTTCAAAAATAAAAGAAGAGGTAAAACGTTCCTTTATAGCGATGCCTGAATTTGGGAAGGCGATCATCCTGGTTTGTGTTATCTTCTTTATTTACCAGTTCAAAGTTTCAGGAATACAACCGTTCATTTATTTTAAGTTCTGATATGAAGATAGCTCCATTTCTTGTTTTTTTCTCGATCGCCCTGGTCATCTACGGACTGATCAATACCTATATTTTTACCCGGTTCATGCAGTGTATCCCTTCAGGTTCAAATGCAAGGAT
>PLMO01000149.1:1153-8073 GCA_003142515.1 Bacteroidales bacterium | reverse complement strand
ATCAAGATCAGCCCCTATATTTCGGGCGAAGTTGTAGAACTTATGGTTAAAGAAGGTGACCAGGTCAAGTCAGGTGACCTGCTTGCCAAGATTGACCCGGAAATCTATGTATCGGCTTATGACCAGAGCACTGCTGCGCTGAATTCACAGAAGGCAAATGAAGCCAATGCACGGGCCCGCCTCGCACAGATGAAGGCACAGTTTGAAAACGCAAAACAGACGTTCGACCGCCAGCAAAAACTTTTTAAACAGAACGTGATTTCCCAGTCTGAATTCGACCAGGCTAATTCATCTTATGAAGTTGCAAAAGCCCAGGTAGAAGCTTCCGAGCAGGATATCCACGCTTCCGAGTACCAGGTAAAAAGTTCAGAGGCCGGATTGAAAAGAGCTAAGGAAGACCTGACCCGGACTGCTATCTTTGCCCCCAACGACGGAACTGTATCTAAGCTGAGCGTGGAAAAAGGCGAACGCGTAACCGGAGCATCGCAATTCTCAAGTGGTACCGAGATCATGACCATCGCCAACCTGAATGAAATGGAAGCCCAGGTGGAAGTGAATGAAAATGATATTGTCCGCGTAAAACTCGGCGATACGGCTCTCATTGAGGTAGACGCCTACCTGAACCGGAAATTCAAGGGTATCGTAACGGAAATTGCCACTTCGGCCAATTCAACCGGTACCAGCGTCGACCAGGTCACCAACTTCAATGTTAAGATCCATATGCTTAAAGATTTCTATAAAGACCTTTTGGAACCTGCCCATCCTGATTTTTCCCCTTTCCGCCCGGGAATGACAACCACCGTTGAGATCCAGACCGAAATGGCCAAAGATGCCTTGTCGATCCCGATCCAGGCAGTAACCACTCGTGTTGCAAAAGATAGCTTAGATAAATACAATGCCAAAAATGTAAAGGAAAAGGGCGATGGCGAAGACAAGACGGAAATCGTCAGCTCAAAGAAAAAAACCGGCGAGATACAGGAATGTGTTTTTGTACTTGAGAACGGAACAGCTAAAAAAGTAAATGTAAAATCCGGAATCCAGGATAACACCTATATCCAGATCCTCTCCGGATTAAAGGAAGGACAGGAAATCATCAGCGGACCTTATTCTGCTATCTCGAAAAACCTGAAAGACAAGGATAAGGTTAAAAAGGTGGACAAAAAAGATCTGTTTACGGAGAAATAATTGTCGTTGATCTTAAATATCGAAACTGCAACCGGTGTCTGTTCCGTTGCACTGGCAAGGGATGGACAATTGCTTGGCCTGAAAGAGTCAAACACGAAGAACAGCCATGCTTCGGTTCTTACCCTTTTCATGGATGAAGTTATCAAAACAGCAGGCATTGCCCTGTCTGAGCTTGACACTATTGCTGTCAGCGAAGGTCCTGGATCATACACCGGGTTAAGGATCGGAGTGGCGGCGGCCAAAGGGTTGTGTTATGCGTTGGAGAAGCCGCTGATCGGGGTGAGTACCTTACAGGCCATGGCACTTGGCATGGTGCATCCGGTCCCGGCAGACCAGCCGACTCACATTCTTTACTGTCCCATGATCGATGCAAGAAGGATGGAGGTGTATTGTGCGATCTTCGATGAAAAAGGCAAGGAGATCCGGGAGACCCGGGCAGAAATCATCGATGAAAATTCTTTCATGGAATACCTGGGTAAAAACAGGATCGTCTTTGCAGGCGATGGGGCATTAAAATGCCGGCCTTTATTTGATAAGCATCCAAATGCGGTTTTTTCCGAAGATTTTCAAGCATCTGCAAAATTCATGATCTCTCTTTCAGAAGAAAAATTCTCCCAAAAGAAATTTGAAGATCTTGCTTATTTCGAACCCTATTATTTAAAGGATTTTATTGCGGGAAAGCCAAGAGTCAAGGGATTGAAATAGCGAAATAGAAGCGAAATTTTACTTAGATGCTTATTTGTTTAGTTGTTTAGTTGTAAAATAACTTTGTGACTCTGTAACTTTAAAAAAATGATTCATACCCGCTTTCCCACACACGTCGTAAACATCGGAACTGTGCCCCTGGGAGGTCATCACCCGATCAGGGTACAATCGATGACCAATACCGATACCCTCGATACAGATGCAACAGTAAACCAGGCTATCCGGATGATTGAAGCAGGTTGCGAATATGTGCGGATCGCAGTGCCGGGAATCAGGGAAGCGAAAAACCTGCGGAACATTAAAAACGCACTTCGCAAACGCGGATATCAAACACCCCTGATCGCCGATGTTCATTTTAACCCGAAGATCGCCGAGATCGCAGCAACAATCGTGGAGAAGGTGAGGATCAACCCGGGAAATTATGTGGATAAGAAGAAAAGGATACTGGATGCTGGGTACTGGATGTTGGATAAAAATTATTCCCGCGAACTCGAAGAGATTGCTAAGCGGATTGTGCCCCTGATCAGCATCTGTAAGGAACATGGCACTGTTATCCGGATTGGGACTAATCATGGTTCATTGTCGGATCGTATCATGGAACGTTTTGGGGATACTCCGGAAGGGATGGTTGAATCGGCATTGGAATTTGCGCGGATCTGTAAAGGATTTGGCTTTCATGAACTCGTGCTTGGGATGAAAGCGAGCAATGTCAGAGTGATGATCGCTGCAAACCGGCTGCTGGTGGAACGCATGAAGGAAGAAAAGATGAATTATCCCATTCACCTGGGGGTTACCGAAGCAGGTTCAGGGGAAGACGGCCGGATTAAATCAGCGATCGGAATAGGGAGCCTGTTGGCCGATGGGATCGGGGATACCATCCGGGTTTCCATCACCGAAGATCCGGAATATGAAATCCCAGTAGCGTATGCTATTCTCCAGGCAACCGGCGTTCGCATTACAAAAACGGAATTTATCTCCTGCCCTTCCTGTGCACGCACCTTGTTCAACATCCAGGAAGTCCTGGAAAAAGTAAAAGCCCGCACCGGTCACCTCAAAGGTTTAAAAATCGCCGTGATGGGATGCATCGTCAATGGACCGGGGGAAATGGCAGATGCAGATTACGGCTATGTAGGCGCGGGGAAAGGAAAAGTGATGTTGTACAAGGGACAGGAATTGGTGAAGAAGAATGTGGATGAAGCCATTGCCCTGGAAGAAATGATCAGGTTGATTAAGGAGAATGGGGACTGGAAAGATTAATTCATAATGGATAATTGAAAATTGATAATTATTTCGCCATTTCTATTTTAGATCCCTACAACAACTTTTAAACTCCGCTGGAATATATCGTATACAAAGGGTGAGTGCCCAAGCGATTCTCCGTCGGCTTCGAGGTAAATTTTCCCGATCGACCTTATCCTGATTGACTTCCCACGGTATGTTTCCACGATGGGCAGGTTAACCAATGTCCCATCATAGAGTTTGCTGGCATGACGGATTACCATCCATTTTGGCGCTTTCTTGATCAGTGTGACATCAAACAGTCCATCATCTGGAATAGCAGCCGGAACCTGCATCATCCCTCCTCCATTATATTTGCAGATGCCCACATTCATCGAAAACATCTCACCCTTAAAAACCTGCTGATCATCAATCTCAATCACTGCCTCAATGAACTTATACTGAAACAGGCTGGAAAACACGAAAAAGAGGTAGGTGAGCGGACCTCCCCTTCCTTTTTCTTTTGAAATGTTGGTTTTCTTTGCAACCAGAGCATCATATCCCATTCCTGCGATATTGATGAAATAACGCCGAATCGGATCCTGGTTTTTAAAATAGCTGATCTGGCCGACATCTTGCAGGAAGGTCTTCCCGTTTTTCAGGATACGGATGGCATCCTTGTAATCAAACGGGATCCCGAAGGTTCTGCACCAGTCGTTACCGGTTCCTACAGGGATCATCCCCAGCGTGATCGCGGCTGGAGAAACATGCTTTTGCAGAAAGATCCCATTTACCACCTCGTTCATCGTCCCGTCACCGCCTACAACGACAATGTTCCGGTAGCCTTCTTCGATAAATTCGTATGCCAGCTGGTTGGCATGATCGCGATGTTCGGTCAGGACACAAAGGTGAGAAATGTCTGCTGAATTCAGGAGCCGGGAGATCAGCGGCCAGTCTTTACCCCCTTTTTTAACGCCTGCATTTGGGTTGACAATGATCAACCATTTATCCGGAGGAATGGGTGGAATGTCTGTCATGGGTTTGTTTCAGATCGAATCGGCTGCAATTTAAAGAAATTTACCTTGCCGATTAAATTCGTACTTTTATCTTCCCATTCATAAACAACATCCGCAAATAATATGTACAGGTTGTTCCGCATTCTTTTCACTTTGCTAATATCCGGACTTGTCAATCTCGTCACCGCCCAGGATCCAGCTGAAAAACCAGCGTTTCAGTATTTCAACAAAACAGAGGCCGGGATTGGGTTGGGGTTCGGTTCTTTCAATGCTGATAACATCCGTGGATACATAAAAAAAGTTAAAAACGACCAGATAATCATATCTGCCCAGACTATAAATGGGATCGTCATCTCGGGCAGGGCAGGATTGGGTATCGGATTAGGTGCCGAATTCTGGGAAAAAGGAATGTTTTACCCGGTATTCGCTCATTTCTATTATGACCTTAAACTTTCCGATAATACTCCTTTTGCTTATATCAACCTCGGTGAAGCCTTTGGTAAGCGCGACAGCACATACTACTATGAATCCGGAAAAGGCGGTTTTTTATTTTGCATAGGTGCAGGCTATAAGATGAAGGTTGGGAAACGGTTTCAGTTCGAGTACGAAATTTTCTATCGATACCAGGCAATCCAGTCGAATTACAGGACTTATTACGATACTATCCCGACTCATTTCACCACCACAGAATACAACGTCCCTTATCATTTTGCGGGATTTAAGATCGGTATGTTATTCCGGTAGAGTGTTTCGTCAGATCTTATCTTCTTCTTTCCTGGCAAAGAGAAAGAAGGAATAGAAGAATGCGAAGAACGTGACGCCCATTTGTGATTCGATCGTGTCTTCAGGAATCATGGAGATCATCGCAATAATAAAAAAGACCAGGAAGAAATAATCCTTGAATTTGCCGAGAGCCAGCGGAGGAAAAAGGATGGCAAAAAGGAACCAGATAAAGCCAAATATTCCAAATCCGACAAAGATGGAGAGAAATTGGTTGTGCGATCGCCAGCGTTGGTCGGGAGACAACTTGGAATTCATCTTTTCATATTGTTGCTGAAAGGCTTCATTCATGTCGCCGGTGCCGACGCCGGTTAGCCAGTTAGTTTTGATGATTCCCCATGACGCTCTCCAGAATTCCAGCCGCTGCATCAGGCTGGAACCGGTAGCATCTCCCGATTTCCGGTACTCATCCAACCCCCATAAAAGTTCATAAACCTGTCCGCGGATACTGAATCTCCACGTAAAGACAACATTTGCTGTTCCTTTCTCGATCGCCCTGATCTCATCGTTGGTAAGTTGATTTATCCCGTCAGCATCTTTCCTGAGTCCCTTGGATGTCATATACCTGACAAGCGTATTGAGGATCAGTTGGTTCTTCCTATCCCGTCCTTTAAAAGGGATGGAACTTCGCTTGTTCCAGGCATCCTGCAATTCCTCCATCTGGAGATAAATGTACAGGTAGTTCCCGTTTTCCGTTTGCCTGCTAAGGGTGTCGTGACGATAAGGATGGCCCCGGGAAGATACCTTTTCCAGTTTGGAAAAATCAACCGAATTCACCCTGTAATAATCCTTAACGATCCGGGAAATGTAGATCGCGGTGAAGCCGATTGTGAATAACAGGAACGACAAAAGACAGATCTTCAGCCATATTTTTTTGCTGCTTACCAGGAAAACAATGACCAGGATCAGAAGTGTCAGACTTGTGATCACAAGACCGGTACTGGAACGGGCAAATACGAGATAAGCCAGCAGCCAGGCCGTAATTATGCCAAACAGGATCTTCCACCCGACTGAAAATGTTCTTCGCTTGAGAATAAAATAGCCGAGAACGAATATCGCCAGGCTGATATGAAGGGCNNGTTCCATGAATTGATCAGGGTCCGTGCCAGTACTGAAGCAACAAACAACAACATGAATCCATAAAAATACCTTCTGTTGAAAGCCGGTGATGTGGAGATGAACAGGGGCAGAAGGAACAATGGAAGTTTTGTACGTATATCCTTGAAGGCATAATCAAAATCAGTAGTAAAGATTAACCCTGCAAAATGCAACAACAGGATCGAACTAAAGATCATTGCCGGACGGTTGCTGATGAAGGACCGGAACCCTTTCAGGATGCTGTTGAACAAAAGGTAAACGCTGATCGGGAAAGCCCCGGCAATGCTTTTCCACAGGGGATTATTCTGGAAAAAACCGAGCCACATCCGGGTGTTGTAACGGTCTATGGCGAAGGTGCCGGCCAACCAGAATTGGGCAAGGCTGACCATGATCTTCGAGTGAGGCACAAAGGTGATCATCACCGCCAGACCGAAAATATAACTTACCCGGATAAATTGTCTGTAAAAAGTCCCCGCCATTCCGTTTCAGGAAAAAACTTTTTTCTCCTTTTATTAATTTGGTTTTAAATGTATAAAAATTGTCAGTGCCTCTGATATCAATTCATGTTAATTCGTAAGGATCCTTAAGCGGCCAATGGTTGACCCTGTTGCCAATCCGGAGATCAAACTGAAGCCGTGAATTGCGGAAGATTTCTTTTATTTCTTTTCCTGCATTTCAATGGTTTTTGCCACTTTCATCGAGCCATAAAAGGCTGCGAAGAACGACCATAAAAAACCGGGGTAACCTTCAAGTATTCCTAGTTTGATGATGTAAAAGACGAAAAAACTAATGGGAAATTTGAAGGCAACCCAGGCTTTTGAAAACCTCCTGCCCCGGGCGATATATCCTTCGGCCGCCTGCGTGGTATAGGTGTTTGTCTTTTGAATATGATGATAAAGATCCCGGTACGAATAATGA
>PLMO01000149.1:0-1141 GCA_003142515.1 Bacteroidales bacterium | reverse complement strand
ATTTGATATCCTCCATAAGGAATCGTCTCTTTCTGCAACAGGGTTCTGATCTCCTGGCTTAATTCATCTGTAACCATTTCATCGGCATCCAGCGAAAGGATCCAGTTGTTGCCTGCCTGGTCCACACCAAATTGCTTTTGCTGCCCGTAGCCTTCAAATGGATGTAAGATCACCTTGCACCCCGAAGATTTACAGATTTCAACTGTGCGGTCGGCAGAAAAGGAATCCACGATAAGGATCTCATCCGCCAAATCCTTAACAGAATGGATGCACCGAAGGATGTTTTCTTCCTCGTTATAAGTGATGATGACCACGGATAGCTGTTGCATAGGTTAGGTTTCAATGATAAAATGGTCCCAATCAAGGCCGATTTTAAACGATTTCCTGAACAGGATTACCTCCTCCATCGAGAGGGTTGCCTGTAAAATTTTTTCTTTGTTACTGGCTTCCGCCAGGATGTTTCCTTTCGGGTCAACAACCATGGAGTTGCCTGCATGCCGGGTACCATAGCCATCGGCTCCAATCCTATTCACCCCGATAACATAGGCCTGGTTCTCGATGGCCCGTGCGATCAGCAGGGATTTCCACACATGTGCCCGGCTCCGGGGCCAGTTAGAGGGATAAACGAGGACATCGTACTCATATTTCCCATTTAGGAAAGTATTTTTGCTCCAGACCGGAAAACGAAGATCATAACAAACCAACGGGAGGAAATGCATCGAAGGTCCATCCATGCTTTCGGCACATTTGACGATATTCAGATCTTTTTTGCTCATGCTGGTCAATTCCAGGGTAAAATTAAAAATTGTTGCCGTTTTCCGTTCGAAAATTTTAATTTTGTCTTGATAATAAATAACGAACCTCCATGCAAACTATTGATAATTTTAATTTTAAAGATAAGAAGGCACTGATCCGTGTGGATTTTAATGTTCCCTTAGACAGTAATTATCAAATTACCGATACCAACCGGATCGATTCTACCTTTCCCACCATCCGGAAAATCCTGGCTGACGGAGGATCTGTAATCCTGATGTCGCACCTGGGCCGCCCGAAAGGAGGACCAGAAGAAAAGTTCTCGCTTAAACATCTCCTGCCTTACCTGTCGGAGCAATTAAAACTGACGGTGAAATTTGCCGATGAC
>PLMO01000120.1 GCA_003142515.1 Bacteroidales bacterium | reverse complement strand
CCTCCTTCTCGGAGGGGGCTCAAGCATTAAACTCAAAAGTCCCCTTTTAGAGTTTGTTTTACATATGGTTGCGCAAATTAATCCCCATCTCAAATAGCTGAATCTCTTAAAGCTATAATATTTCATGAAATATATGGGTTTGTTTTAGATATAGTTACCAAATATTGCAGCTTCTCAACTTTGGTTTCCATTCTTTCAGATTGTTTTTCCCTACCTTTGTCAATACAGTGTTTTGATAAAGAGTTTTCATGCCTGATCTTTACAACAAGTTGTTTGAAGATGTCCGGTTCAGGGAAGGATTGAAAGCCTGCCTGAATTGCGGTACCTGTACCGCCATCTGCCCGGCCGCCGAATTCTATGATTACCAGCCACGCAGAATACTGGATATTCTCCAGACAAAGGATGATTCACAGATCGAAGACTTGCTGAAAAGTAATACCATCTGGTACTGCGGTGAGTGTATGTCGTGCGTTACACGCTGTCCACGTGGAAATGCACCCGGGTTGCTGATCCAGTCATTGCGTTCTTTATCACAGGAACTTGGGTACTTTACCGAATCGGAAAAGGGCCGTCAGCAGCTGGCAATCAAACGAACCATTGGTAAATGGATCCTCGAATACGGTTATTGCCTCTTCCCTTCAGAGATCATGCCTGCAATGCACCCCGAGCAGGGCCCTGTATGGGAATGGGAACATAAGAATATTGAAGCTGTTATGCACAGGCTCGGGGCCAATTACAAAGGGACTGGCCCGGGGATTCTCCGGAAAATCCCGGATGAAGCTCTGGATGAGATCTACAAGATCTTTGAGGTCACCGGCGGAATCTCCAGGTTTGATAAAATCGAAGAATTTTCCAGGAAAAAAGCACGGGAAATGGGAATGGACATGAAAGACGGGACCAATGATGATTATATGAAGTTCATCTATACTGCAAATTCGGGAGATCATACAAAGAAACATGAAGATTGAAGGGAAACAGCGTATCTGGATGGATTACCAGAAAGAGATCGCAGATGATCATTTCTTTTATGTGAGAAGTTGTGTCAGGCAGAACTTTTTTCCCGGCTCTGAGAAAACTTTCCTACGGATCTTACAATCCGAACTTCAAAAGGATATCTATGAGAATCCTTCCCATACCACCTGTTCAGGCATCGGCTACCACACGGATATCGTTCCGTTTGAGACGGCTATGACCATCGTGGCCCGGCAATTTGCATTGATGACCGAAGCCGGGTACGAAAATTTCACGACCTCCTGCATCACTTCTTTCGGCCTCTATTCCGAAGTGCTGGAAACCTGGCATCACTTTCCTGAAACGGAAGAGAAGACCCGTGGATTCCTGCTCAAAGCCACCGGAAGAGAGTTCAAAAAGCCCAACAATGTATCGCATGCCTCCGATATCATCTTCAGATTCCGGAAAGAGATTGCGGAAAAAGGGAAATACAGGCTGGTAAACCAACATACCGGCCAGCCTTTGCGCGTTGTGGAACATATTGGCTGTCATTATTCCAAGATGTTCCCCAGCAAAGGAATTGGCGGGGCAGAATATCCCTATGTTTTGATCGGCATGATCGAAGATTGGGGCGGAGAGGTGATCGACTACCCCGAACGCCGGCATTGCTGCGGGTTCGGTTTCCGGCAATACCTTATACAAGCCAACCGCGGTTTCTCGATTTCCTGCTCAAAGAAAAAGTTTGATTCGATGGAACCTTACAAACCGGATATGATCCTCACCAACTGCCCGGGTTGTCCCATGTTTCTCGACCGGTGGCAATATGCTATCAGCGAGATGGAAGGAAAAACCTATGGAGAAAATGGCTGGGGAATCCCGGTATTGACCTATGAAGAGCTCGCGGGTATTGTCCTTGGATACAATCCCTGGGATCTCGGTTTACAGGTTCACCAGGTTCCCATTGAACCATTATTAGACAAGATCGGCATTCCATATGATCCTGAAATGAAATTCAAGGGGGCCAATGGCCAGGATCTTGGCAAACCGGAATCCCCTTCCTTCCTGAAATTTTATCCCGAAAAAGTATGAGCAAAACGGCCATCATCATCGGAGGGGGTGTAGCCGGGATGGAAACTGCATCTCAACTTGCACGACTCGGAATTGAAGTCGATCTGATCGAAAAACAGTCGCGTCTTGGTGGCCACCTGAATAGCTGGAACCACCTGTTTCCCAATAGGCGCGACAGTAAAGAAGTGTTTGAGTACTTAGAACTGGGAATAAACGATGGCATCTCCCTGCACCTGAATACAGAGATCGAAGCTATCAGTAAGACCGGAGAAAGGTTTACCGTTGCCTTCCGGGACGGGAAGGAACTTTATTCCGATGCTCTGGTCATTGCAACCGGGTACGAGGTTTTTGATGCTCGGAAAAAGGAAGAATACGGTTACGGGATCTATGATAACGTGATCACTTCCGTTGAACTGGAAGAGTTTTTCAGGAACAATAAACAGAATAACCTCTTTGAAGGGATAACGTCCAAGCGTGTCGGGATCGTGCATTGTGTCGGTTCCCGGGACGAAAAGGCAGGCAACCTCTACTGTTCAAAATTATGTTGTGTAACAGGCGTCAAGCAGGCCATCGAGATCAAAGAGCTCTTGCCGGATGCAGAAATCTTCTGTTTTTACATGGATCTTCGCATGTTCGACCGACACTTTGAGGAGATGTATTACGAAGCGCAAGAAAAGTGGGGAATTCAGTTCATCCGCGGAAGACTTTCTGAAGCTGCTGAAAATCCGGATCATACCCTACTTGTCAAACTGGAAGACACCCTGACCGGCCTTCCATTGAAGATGAAGGTCGACCTGCTAATCCTCCTCGTTGGTTTTGTACCTTCACCCGAAACCCGGCGGTTAGCAGCTATGCTGGGATTAAAAGAAGGTGATGACCGGTTTCTTTCCCCGGCCGATGAACATACCATCACCAATTCCACAGCGATCCCGGGGGTTTTTCTTGCCGGGACCGTGAAAGGACCGGCCGGTATCGCAAATACCATCACAGACGCCCGTGCCACAGCACTGCAGGTTGCTGCCTATTTAAAATAAATCCAGGATGAAATCCTTTGGCTATACGATCAGTGAAGACCGGCAAATTGATTTCGATGCAAATGACCGGAAAGTGACCGGGTTCATCAACGCAATCGAACCTTCGATCCGGCTGTGCATGGGCTGCGGAAGCTGCACTGCAACCTGTTCGGCAGGCCATTTCACGGATCTCAATATCCGGAAAATCCACACCTTTGTACAGAGGGGGGAATTGCAGCATCTAAAAAAAGAAATTATGAAATGCATGCTCTGCGGCAAATGCCAGCTTGTTTGCCCACGCGGCGTTAACCTTAGAAACCTGATCCTTTCAATCCATACTGCATTGGAAAAATCCGGATTATGACTTTTAACCTATTCGTCCTTCCGTTTATCCTTGGATTGATCTTCCTGTTCTTCAGCATGGTGAAAAAGAACAGGAACTGGATTCGTGAGATGGATTCCACGGACAGGAAAAAACTTAAGGACGGTTGGCGCAGCCCCAAACTTTTTCTGGCCCTCAGGGAGATCTTCTTCGAAAGCCTGCTGCACCGGAAGATGTTTCGCAGGAACCCGCTACTGGGATATATGCACATGAGTTTTGCCTTCGGGTGGTTTCTCCTGATCCTGTTCGGAAATATGGAATCAAGGATCTACAGCGGGTTATGGATAAATCCACCCTATTATCCCATTTTCCTGAAATTTTTTATTCACGATAAACATGTTCTTCCATTTGAAATTTTTACCGTTCCCGGTTTTTTCAGGTTCTCCATGGACCTTCTCCTGGTATTCGTCCTGAGCGGGCTGGTGATGGCAATTATCAAACGCAGCCGTTCAAAATGGTTCGGGTTGAAGAAAACCACGCAGTTGCAGTTTACTGATAAAGTAGCCATGACCTGTCTTTGGTTGATCTTCCCATTACGGCTTCTTGCCGAAAGCTTCACCGCCGGGGCATTTGGTTATGGAGGAGGATTTGTTACACAGCCTCTTGGCAATGTGCTGGCCTTTGTCTGGCCGCTCTCCGATAAAGCCGTTGCCTATTCTTTCTGGTGGATGTATTCACTGAGCCTCGGAATCTTTTTCGTTACGCTGCCCTATTCAAGATATATGCATATTCCGACTGAGCTGCTATTGATCCTTTACCGGAACTTCAGGATTTATCCTAAAAAGGGTTCAGAATATTTCTCCGAAATTGAAGTCTTGTCATGCCCGCGCTGCGGGGTTTGTATTGATGTATGCCAGATGAATACGGCCGCAGGAATTCATGACATCCAGGCAGTTTATTTCCTGCAATCCATCCGTAATCAGCAGGTTATGGAACACATTACTACGCGTTGCCTTGTCTGCGGGCGTTGCCAGGAAATATGTCCCGTGGGAATTCATGTTGATTTTCAACGGATCGTCCAGAGGGAATCTTTCCAGCAATCGCAATCACAGGATTATTCTTACCTTAAGCAAGAAACCACCCGGAAGGCAGAGGTGGTCTATTTTGCGGGCTGCATGTCGCATCTTACGCCAACCATACCGGGAGCCATGAAAAAGATTCTGGATGTGGCGAAAGTTGATTATCTTTTCCTTGATGAGGATCGTTCGGTTTGCTGTGGCAGGCCATTGATGCTTGCCGGAAAGTCGGGTCAGGCGCAGGACCTGGTTGAGCAGAATAAAAGGAAGATCATGGATTCAGGAGCGAACACATTGGTAGCCTCCTGCCCGATTTGTTTCAGGGTATTCCGGGAAGAATACAACCTTGATATTCGCATTCTCCATCATACCCAATATCTCCTGGAACTGATAAAAAAAGGAAAAGTTCCCCTTCAGGCCTATTTTCGCAAGATTGCCTACCATGATCCATGCGATCTTGGACGGGGTTCCGGCATTTTTAATGAACCCAGGGAGTTGTTGCGGAAGATCGCCGACCCGGTGGCAATTGGAAATGAAGGTAAGGATTCCTTATGTTGTGGCGGAAGCCTTGGACTTCTCAATGCCGGAACGGAAGAAAAAAACAAGATCACAAAGGAAGCGCTTGCCAATTACCTGGAAGGAGATCCCGAAATCCTCGTCACCGCCTGCCCGTTATGTAAAAAAACCTTTGCAAAACTTTCACCGGTTGAAGTGGTGGATATTGCGGAGCTGGTGATGGAAGCCATTCCGAAGTAAGCTGGCGAGTTGATGAACTGATGAGTTAGCATTCATGCAAAAATTGCGTAATTTGATGATACAGCCATTTATTAAAATACGGTGTAAACAGATTCTCAGAGCAACTAACGGATTAGGACTTTTTAGAATTATCTTCCTGATCGGGTTATTCGGAATTATTGTATTTGGATTATTCATGCAAACCGCCAAAACTCCAAATTCTTACCTTGCTGTTTGCGCATATATGATGATAATTATGATGATTCAAGTAAAACGTATGGACAAACAGTTTTTAAAAATTCATTTCATTAATTCCAAATTGATATTATTAATGGAGTATTCGTTGTTAGTGACGCCTTTGTTTATATGTCTGATTTTTCACAAACAATGGACATTGACAATTTCCATTATTGTTTTGATTTCATTAATAGTTAATGTTGATTTCAAATCAAGACAAAAAAGTTTGAATACCGCTATTCAGGGATTAATTCCATCAAGTTGTTTTGAATGGAAAAGCGGAGTAAGAAAAACCTTGGTTTTAATGTTTGCTTTTTGGATTATTGGTTTAGGAACGTCCTTCTTTGTTGGTAGTATTCCTGTTGTATTATTTATTTTGGGGATTTTCCCATTTACTTTTTATGAGAAATGCGAACCAATACAAATGCTTTTGGCTTATGAAAAAGGAACTAATTGGTTTTTAATTCATAAAATCAAGATACATATAGTCCTTTTTACAACTCTGTCGATACCATTGATCATTGCTTTTTTGTTGTTCCATCCGGATAAATGGTACATCCCGGTTATTGAGTATTTTATTCTTATAAATTCACATATTTATGTAATATTGACAAAATATGCTTTTTTCCAGCCAAACAGTAAATCAAGTGGTGCGCAGGCATTTGGGTTAATAGGTGCAATAGGGATGATTATACCTGTTTTCATACCTCTGATTTGGTTGTTGTCAATCCGCTTTTATTTTAAATCGAGAGAAAACTTAAATTTTTACCTGAATGATTACAATTGAAAATTTAGTAGTGTCATACAATAAAGGCCAGAATGTCATTGATTTATTAAATCTTATCCTTTCAGAAAACTGTATAAATGGAATTGTCGGGTTAAATGGGGCCGGAAAGACAACTTTGCTAAATTCAATTTTTGGATTGAAAAGCATTGACTCAGGGGTCGTCAATTATAAAAATAGAAAAATTAACAAGAAAGAAATCTCATTTCTGGTAACAGAAAATTATTTCTATTCAAATATCACAGGCCGGGAATACCTCAGTTTGTTTAAAAACCCACTTTATGATGTTGAAAAATGGAATCAATTATTTTCCCTACCACTCGACACTATTGTTGACAATTATTCAACAGGTATGAAAAAGAAATTAGCTTTGATGGGAATATTGAAGCAGAATAAGCCAATAATGATTTTAGATGAACCTTTTAATAGCTTGGATATTGAAACATGCAGGATAATTCGACAGGTTTTATTGAAGTTAAAAGAACATAATAAAACCATTATAATCACATCTCATATTATTGAGACATTGACAAATTTATGTGATTACATTCATTATTTGGAGAATGGGAAAATAAAGTACACTAAAGATAAAAAAGATTTTAAAGAATTTGAGCGGATCATATTTGCATCAATAGACAATAAAAATGAAGAATTATTAAAAGAACTAATAGATTAGTCCCTGAAACGCTAATAATGTGTTAGTGATGAACTGGCGAGTTGGCGAACTGATAAAATAATTATCAATTATCAATTATCCATTGTCAATTACTCTTTCTTCTTGGTAAACTGCCCGAGGTTCATGGATAGAGAAAAGTAATTGGGATTGAAACTGCCAGCCATGTATGTAGCGCGTGCATAACTCAGGGTAAACATTTTTATCCGGAGGCCGAAACCGTAAGTAAATCCGCTGAGGGCGGTACGATCGGTCAGTTTCATTTCCTGGCGGATGCGATAGTTATATCCTAATCTGATTGAAAATGCTTTGGCGATGGTAATTTCGGTGCCAACAACGATGTGACGCATCAGTTTATCTGCAAATTTCCCGACATCACTCTTTTTTTTGGTTTGCCCTGTGATGGCATCTACCTGGTTATCCGGGCTCAACGGATCATTGTAGGTCAGATCCCATTTTTCCAGGTTATTATAGAGCACTGAAATCCTCACGGGGAGGTGTTTGAGTTTTGTCGCGATGCCTGCCTGCATTTCAAAGGGCAATGGATCTCGGGTCCCGGGAATATAGGAAACCAGTTGGATCCCGATATTCCGTGCAACAAGAGAAGCGGAGAAGATGTCATCGGTAGTATTATACGAACCTGCCACATCAACGGCGAGCCCAAAGGAATGGTAGCTTTCAAGTTGTGAATAGATCAGTTTTCCGTTAGCGCCAATGGAAAAATGCGGGCTTAAGGTCCTGCCCCATCCGAGGTTTAGCGCATATTCACCAGCATTGAAATCGCCCCCGGTATTCCCTGCGATATCGGCATAGGTAAACTTTCCGTAATTGATAAACTGGAAGGTTCCGACAAAGTTGCCCACTTTGCTGAACGATTTGGAATACATGATATCACCATAGCTGTATGCCGTCCGAAGAGAAACAAAATCAAGGGCCAGGGTATTGTTCATATCAGCGGTAATGAGCGAAGGGTTTGTCAGTACCAGACTGATGTCATGGTCGTTGATTGCTAATATATTCCCACCCATCGATGCTACCCTTGCAGAATTGGTGCGGTCGAGAAAACTGAAAGTGGAATTGCCCCCGATCTGGGCAAAAGATGAAATGGCGAAAATTCCGAAAAGAAAAGTGATGAGAAAAGGTCGATGTAGATGCTGCACAGTGTGGATGATTATTTTAAAGATAACGATGATGCTACGAAAATATTATAGTAAGCCCCTTCCCTTTTTCTTTATCTTTTTCTCTTTCTTCAGATCTTCCACCAGTTTATCGAGTAAACCGTTGATGAACAGTTTACTTTTCGGGGTACTGAACAACTTTGACAACTCAATGTATTCATTCATAGTCACCTTCACGGGTATCGACGGAAATTTCATCAGTTCGATCATTGCCATCTTAATCAGGATGATATCGGTAAGCGCAATCCGTTCAAGATCCCAATTTTTTGTTTTTAAACTGATCATTTCTTCAAGCTTATCGCTTTGAGAAATGGTCTTTTTGAACAACTCAACGATGAATTTTTTATCATCTTTGGGATCATCATCTTCATCTTTGGGAAACAGTGAAACCAGCGACTGTGTATCCGGGAAGTTCTCAGGTATTTGTTTCAGGGTTTTCAGGATGAAGAGGGCGGCTAACTGGTAATCTTCTACCCAGAAGATATTTCGTTCTTCACAATAAAACTGGAGTTCTGCAGATTTCGAAATACATTTTTTGAAGATCCGGTAAAC
>PLMO01000170.1 GCA_003142515.1 Bacteroidales bacterium | reverse complement strand
AACCCGGTTCTACCTGTAAAATTCAACGATCTCATCCGGGATCTGGAAAAATTCAACGGGAAAGTGATCATCCAGAGCATGTTTATCCGGGGATCTTATAACGAAGAAGTAGTTGATAATACAACCGACGAGGAAGTGAACGAATGGCTGAAGCACCTCGACATCATCCGCCCTTCCATGGTAATGATCTACCCTGTTTCGCGTGCCACCCCGGTACACAGCCTTGAAAAAATTGGTATCTTTGAACTTGAAAAGATCGCTGAAAGAGTTCATAAATTGGGGATCGAAGCAAAAGTTTATAGTTGAATGCAGGAATGCAGAATGCAGAAATGCAGGAATGCAGAATTAATAGTGAAGATCAATAAGTGAAAAATTAACAAATAACAGTTAACAGGTGTCAGGTAACACCCAATACCTAATACCTAATACCCAATACCTAATACCCAACATCCAGAACCCGCCATGCCCGACCTTTTAAAATATCCTCCGAAAATCCTGATCGCCTTCGGTGAAACCATCGGAGGTGGGAAAGACATTCTTGAATGGTTTTTAAAGAACGGTTATCCCGAACTGGCTGCTCTTTCTTATGCCGTACAGGGAAGTGATGAGGCAGTTGACTGGTTGTTAAAAAACGGGTTCCCCGAATTGGCTGCGCTCGACAGCGCCATCGAGGAGGATCAGAAAGCATATGAATGGTTAAAGCGGAACAATCTTGCGTTCCATATTGTTTTTGCGGATGCTGTTCATGGCAAAGGAGAAGCGATAGAATGGTTTCTCCGCCATGATCTGAGGATGCTTCTGAACATCACTCAAAAGATCCGGCAAAACCGCGATAGCCACACGTTTGATTATCACAAGCTGCACTTCTGAGAAAGGAATTAACCGCATTTGGTGTACCCGCACTTGATACACATCGGGCAACCTTCCTGGTAGATCAGAACATTGGCCTCATGGCACTTCGGGCAAACCCGTTCAAGTGCTTTTGTTCCGTCGGGAATAAATTTTTTCAGCGCTCTTTCAACCCCGTTTTTCCATGTATTGATGGAATCGACTTCAAAATGCAGTTTGCTGATGATGTTCACGACAAACGGCAAAGGCATTCCATGACGCAGAATCCCGGAAATCAGTTTTGCATAATTCCAGTATTCTTTTGTAAACGACCGGGAAAGTCCTTCGATAGTGATTTTGTATCCCTGCCTGTCTTCAAACTGGAAATCATACCGTGAGGTTAAGCCGTCAAGACGGTTTTTACAGATCCACCCTTTCTGCACCCATTGCGGCATCCAGAAATCATCGGCACGCCCGGTAAAGATCTCGTAGGGATGTCCATTCAGGAGGCCCACCACGGCAACCCATTTCTCGTAATCATTCTGAAAACGGACGATCTCTGCTTCCAGTTTATCGGGACGGTGAGGCGCATGTGTCTCCCTGAATTCATCGGAATCTCCGGAATCGTCTTTCTTGTTGTTACTCACCAGAATACCTTCACGGCTGCCGTCGCGGTAAACGGTCATGCCTTTACATCCTACTTTCCAGGCGGTCTCATAGATGCTGGCAATCATCTCTTCTTCAGTCTCATTGGGAACATTCACCGTAACACTGATGGAATGATCTACCCATTTCTGCACGGCGCCCTGCATATTAACTTTGGCTACCCAATCAATGTCGTTGGAGGTTGCTTTGTAATAAGGCGACTGTCTGATGATGGCTTTCAGTTCCTTTTCATCCATCCGGGAAACCTCATCAACATTAAATCCTTTAGTTTCAAGCCATGTAACGAATTTATGGTGAAAGACATTGTATTCTTCCCAGGTATCCCCGATCTCATCCGTAAAGGTGATCCGGGCATGTTTATCGTTGGGATTCACTTTACGCCGGCGCTTGTAAGTCACCGCAAATACAGGCTCCAGGCCGGAAGTAGTTTGTGAAAGAATACTGACAGAACCGGTGGGAGCAATGGTCAGGATGGCAATATTGCGGCGGCCATGTTTTACCATTTTTTCATACAACTCGGGGGCAGCTTCTTTCATGCGAAGGATAAAAGGATTGTTCTTCTCCCGCTCTGCTTCCCAGATCGGGAAGGTGCCTCTTTCAGCAGCCATGGTAATCGACGAACGGTAGGCTTCGATGGCCAGCATCTTGTGAACCTCCACGGAGAAATCAATGGCATCATCCGATCCATAGCGTGTTCCGAGGGCGGCAAGCATATCACCTTCAGCCGTAATGCCGAAGCCGGTCCTTCTGCCCTGGATGGCTTTTTCCTTGATGTTAAGCCAGAGGTTCCGTTCACGTGCTTTGATGTGTTCATCCTCAGGATCGCTTTTGATCTTCTTCAGGATGTTGTCAATTTTCTCCAGTTCCAGGTCGATAATGTCGTCCATCATCCGTTGGGCCTTATGAACGTGGTCGATAAAGAGATCGGAATCGAAGCTGGCATCGGTGGTGAAAGGTTTATCCACATAGCTGTAAAGGTTGATAGCCAGGAGACGGCAGCTATCGTAAGTACACAGCGGGATCTCCCCGCAGGGATTGGTGGATACGGTTTTGAAGCCGAGGTCGGAATAGCAATCCGGGATCGATTCCCGCCGGATGGTATCCCAGAAGAGGATCCCGGGTTCAGCCGATTTCCAAGCATTGTAGATGATCTTTCTCCAGAGTTCCC
>PLMO01000134.1:16666-37684 GCA_003142515.1 Bacteroidales bacterium | reverse complement strand
CACCTGTAAATGGAGGTTCTTCACCTTTTTATCAATGGAAAGTAAACGGAGCGAATGTAGGTACAAATGGTCTGACTTATACTTATACCCCAATAAATGGAGACATTGTAAAATGTGTGCTAACTTCCAATATCCTTTGTCCCTCTGGAAATCCAGCAACAAGTAATACGGTTACCATGATTGTAAATCCTAATCTTCCGGTCAGTGTTTCCATCTCAGCATCTTCTAATCCTTTTTGTCAGGGAAGTGCTGTTACGTTCACAGCAACCCCAACCAATGGAGGTACATTACCTTCATACCAATGGAAAGTTAATGGTATCAATGTTGGCCCTAATAATCCCGTTTACACTTATATTCCGGTATCCGGTGACTTGATATTATGTATCCTGACTTCCAACATTGCTTGTCCCACAGGAAACCCTGCAACATCAAATACAATCACCATGATCCAGAATAACAATCTTCTGGCTGGAGTTTCCATAGTGGCATCTTCCAACCCTTTTTGTCCGGGAAATAGTGTCATTTTCACCGCAACACCGTTCAACGGTGGTACAAACCCTTCTTACCAATGGAAAGTCAATGGAGTTAATGTGGGTACAAATTCTTCAACATATTCTTATAATCCTGTTGATGGTGATAGTATCCGATGCATTATGACTTCAAACCTGAGTTGTGTTACCGGTAACCCTGCAAGTTCAGCGAAGATCATTATGAGTGGTACTTTAGCTCCAATTGTAACTTTCACCTCATGCTTCGATACGATTGCGACAGTCAATGCAAAACCAATCAAGTTGAAAGGAGGAATACCACTTGGAGGAACATATTCGGGACCGGGAGTTAATTCATTGACTGGCGTCTTTACACCATCGTCAGCAGGAACAGGAACAAAGATTATAACTTATACTTATACGAATGCTGCTATGTGCAGTGCAAGCAAGAGCATTCATATTATCGTTCAATCAGCACCGGTGTTTACCTGTGGAAATAACTTTACTGATATCAGGGATAATAAAGTTTATCCGACTGTTCAAATAGGATCCCAATGCTGGCTTGCAGCAAATCTGAATTTTGGAACTATTATTGCATCGACACAAGACCAAAGGGATAATTGTATTTCGGAAAAGTACTGTTACAATGATAATCCCATCAACTGCACAAATCAGGGAGGACTTTATCAATGGGATGAACTGATGCTGTTTGATGAAACGCAGGCTAATCAGGGATTTTGCCCTCCGGGATGGCATATCCCAACTGAAAACGAATGGAACATTTTATTCGCCAATTACATCAACAATGGTTTTGCGGGAAGCCCTTTGAAATATTCAGGTTATTCAGGATTCAATGCGCTGTTATCCGGGGCAAGACATATCAATAAAGGCTGGGATTCCCAAGGTTTTGCAACGTTCTTTTGGTCGTCGACATTAAGGAGTGATTCAAAGGCCTGGGCACATGGGATGAATGATGATGATCCTAGTGTGTCGGTTTATCCATCCTCGCGTGTTAATGCATTCTCAGTGCGGTGTCTTAAAGACTAGCGGACAAGTTTGACAAGCGGACAAGGTTATCAAACGTAATTTCGTGATTTCACGCCATTTCGCTATTTGTCATTGCGAGGCACACAGTTCCGTAGCAACATCCTAATACTATTGTGAACTAATGTGACTATTGTGGTGAAAAAAATTTAACGCAGTTGTGGGCACGCGTTTGGAAACGCGCGCCAGAGACTTAGTTCAGTAATTACACATTTTCGCTATTCGCTATTTATAAATTTTCGCCTGCAGTTCTCCTTTGATGAGAAGCAAGCCATTCATAGCCAGTGCCCGCATTTCGTCCTCCCCGGGAAAAACATGTACCGGGGCAATTTTGTGCACATGTTCCTGAATAAAAGAAACGAAGTTTTTATCATAAGCAATGCCACCAGTAATGAGGATCGCATCGACTTCGCATTTCAGAACTGCATACATCTCGCCAATGTATTTTGCAACCTGGTAGGCCATGGCATCATAGATTAATTTTGCTTTAGCATCGCCGGCCTCGACCATTTTCTCTACTTCAGCGGCATTGTTAGTTCCAAGGTGGGCTAACAGCCCGCCTTCTCCATTGCTCATCTTCAGGACTTCTTTCTGGGTATATTTTCCGCTAAAGCAAAGCCGGATCAGCGATCCTACGGGTAAGGTTCCACTTCGTTCAGGAGTAAATGGCCCTTCTCCATCCAATCCCTGGTTCACATCAACGACACGTCCCTTTTTATGAGCTCCCACGGTGATACCTCCCCCAAGATGGACCACGATGAGATTCAGGTCTTCATATTGTTTCTGATTGGCTTTGGCATACTCTCTTGCGATCGCTTTATGGTTTAGGGCATGAAAGATTGAGATCCGTTCGAAAAGAGGGTGGCCAGAAATCCGTGCAATGTCATCCATTTCATCCACAACGATGGGGTCCGCAATATAGGCTTTGGCATTAGGCAGCTCAATGGCGATATCATGGGCGATGAGCCCTCCGAGATTGCTTGCATGTTCACCCAACGGACTGTTCTCAAGGTCATGGATCATGGCCTCATTCACCTCATAAACACCGGACGGGATGGGTTTCAGTAAACCTCCGCGGCCCATTACGGCATGGACCTGTTCAAGGGAGATATCAGCATCATGAAGCTGCTGAAGAATAATGTTTTTACGGAAATGAAACTGGTCTGAAATTTTATGAAATGGAGCCAGGTCTTCTTGGGTGTGTTTGATATTCTTTAGAAAAATCGGTTCTGAATCCTGGTAAACAGCAATTTTAGTAGAGGTAGACCCCGGATTGATTGCAAGTATTCTGACTTCTTTCATAAGTATTACGAAATTGTTATTCTTTTATCGGGATGATGGGTTTTCGCAGTATACTTTTCCGTATACCGTAAGTAAAATAAATAATGAACCCGATGCCCATCCAGATAATCAGACGCAGCCAGGTACTAAGGGGCAATGCAGCCATCTGAACAAAGCAGATCAGCGCGCCCAGGATGGGAACGACAGGAACAAAGGGTGTTCTGAAAGGCCGTTTCAAGCCAGGGCTTGTTTTGCGCAGGACAAGGATGCTCAGGCAAACGATCACAAATGCAAGCAGTGTTCCGATGGAAACCAGTTCTCCAAGAATACTGATCGGGAGAATCCCAGCCAGAACCATGGCAACCGATCCGGTAAGCAGTGTACTTACATAAGGCGTCCTGAATTTCGGATGGACTTTGGAGAAGACAGGTGGCAGGAGGCCGTCTTTTGACATGGAGAAAAAGATCCTGGGCTGTCCCAACAGCATGACCAGTATTACCGAACTAAGTCCTGCAATGGCTGCGATCTTTACGATTGGCCGCAACCAGAACATTCCATTTCCCATTGCATTTACACCTACGGCAACCGGATCGGCAACATTCAGGGTTGTGTAACTAACGATCCCGGTAAGGACCAGGGCAACCAGGATGTACAAAACCGTGGAGATGCTTAACGATCCCAGAATGCCGATCGGCATATGTTTCTGAGGGTTTTTTGCTTCCTGGGCAGCTGTGGAAACGGCATCGAAGCCAATGTATGCAAAGAAGATCACACCTGCCCCCCGGAGGATCCCGCTCCAGCCAAAATGGCCCCATATACCGGTATTTTTTGGAATGAACGGATGCCAGTTGCCGGTTTTGATGAATGTGATTCCGATGGCAATAAACAAAATGATGACCGATACCTTGGTGATGACCATCACGTTGTTAAAATTGGCAGATTCCCTGATACCGATGACCAGTAATAATGAAAGAACGACAATGATAAACATGGCAGGCAGATTGAGGATGGCCGTGACATGCGGCAAAGTATTAATATCAATCCCTTGTAAATGGAGGTTGGAAACCAGGTTTGTAGTAACCTGCTGCCATCCGATGTTCGGGATATTTACAAGAACACTTCCGGTTGCTGCCGTATAAGCAGTCGGGATGTGGATCCCGAAATCATGAAGGAAACTCACAACATATCCGCCCCAACCGACGGAAACTGTGGAAGCAGCAAACAGGTATTCCAGGATCAGGTCCCAGCCGATGATCCAGGCCAGGAATTCTCCCAGCGTGGCATATGCATAGGTATANNGCGCATGCAAGCCCCGAGATAATAAAGGAAATGACAATGGCCGGTCCGGCATATTGTGCTGCAGCCTGCCCCGTCAGAACGAAAATACCCGCCCCGATGATGGCCCCGATCCCGAGGGTTGTCAGGTTCATTGCAGTAAGAGTCCGTTTAAAACCGGTTTTGGAATCGGACGCCTGACTCATCAGGTCGTCTATGGATTTTGTGGAAAACAACCGGCTTGCCATAGTGTTTCTTGATTAGATGGAAGTTTCTTATTCGGTATTTCAAACCTTCCCAGCGGAAAGGAAGGAAGATTAGTTTACTGCAGCAGCCAAGATGATACTGGCCTGTTTTGATTCTTCCGTATCGGAACGCGAAGTAAGAATGATGGGCGCTGTAGCGCCAAGGATAACGGCAGCCAGTTGGGCATTGGCGGAAAATCCCCAGCACTTGTACAATGCATTTCCGGCTTCGATATCGGCTGCAACCAGCAGGTCGGCATCACCGGCAACATCACTTATGATCCCTTTATGTTTTGCACTTTCGCTGCTTACGCAATTGTCGTATGCAAGTGGCCCGTCGATAATGCAATTTTTGATCTGCCCACGCTGGTTCATCTTGGCAATCAAAGCAGCTTCCAAAGTGGCCGGCATCTGTTCATTCACCATCTCCACGGCACACAGCATGGCAACTTTTGGCCTGGGATAGCCTAGTTTATTCATGAATTCAACGGCATTGTTGATGATAGCGACTTTAGTCTTCAGGTCGGGGGCGATCACCATGGCGGCATCAGTCAATCCAATCAGTTTATGATATGTTGGAACCTCAAAGATGGAAAAATGCGAGAGTACTTCCGATTTCCGCAGGCCCTGTTCCTTATCCAAGACTCCCCTGAGGAAAGTTGCAGATGTGACATTTCCTTTCATCAGGATGTCGGCTTCCTTGTCGCGAACGAATTTGACCGCGCGTTTTACTGCCAGTGCATCATTCTCTTCATTAAAAATAGTGGCATTCGTAAGATCCAGGTTCAGCTTTAAAGCGATTTCTTTAATCTTTTTTTCGTTACCTACCAGGATGGCATCGATGATCCCTTTTTTCATTACAGCGCAAACAGCTTCCAGGCAATGTTCATCGTGAGCCACGGCAACGGCAACTTTTTTCTTTCCGGATTTTTTTGCAAGTTCTGAAAAATCGGATAGTTTGGTCAGTCCGGTGATTCCGACAGTTTCTTTTGTAGTCATGGTAATAAATCCTCCTTCGATAAAAAAATGAAATTATAGCATAATTAAATGTCTCTTTTTGTCAGCAAACCTACGTGAAATTTACAAACTACACAAACACTTCCGAAAAAATCTTTAGTCAGAAAAAAATTCTATCTTTGAGGTTTAATAAACTTTATCTTTTCTTATGGAACTTCCTTTTTCTGAATCTTACCGGATCAAAATGGTTGAGACCATCCGGAAGAGCAATTTAGAAGAACGTCAGAAATGGATTAAAGACGCGAAGTATAATCTTTTCCTCCTGAAGAGTGAACAGGTTTTTATCGACCTTCTGACAGATTCCGGTACAGGAGCTATGAGTGACAAGCAATGGTCGGAGATGATGTTGGGCGATGAAAGTTATGCAGGTGCTTCGTCTTATTACAAGATGAAGGAAGCGATATTCAACATCACAGGGTTTGATTATTTTCTTCCGACCCACCAGGGTCGGGCTGCAGAAAATGTTCTTTTTTCAGTTCTGGTGAAAGAAGGAAACCTGGTCCCCGGTAATTCCCATTTTGACACCACGAAGGGACATATAGAATTCCGCAAGGCTTTTGCAATAGATTGCACGATTGACGAGGCTTTTGACACTACCTGCAACCACCCGTTCAAAGGGAATGTTGATCTGGAGAAACTGGAAGATGTGTTAAAGAAATCGGCCGATAAAGTCCCGTTTATCATTATGACCCTGACCAACAATTCGGCAGGTGGCCAGCCTGTTTCAATGGAAAACCTTCGGATGGTCAGGCAGATTGCCGACCGTTATGGGAAAATTGTTCTTTTCGATTCGGCACGTTTTGCCGAAAATGCCTATTTTATCAAGTTACGTGAGGAGAAATACAAAGATGTATCGATCCGTGCTATCGCCCTGGAGATATTTTCCTATGCTGATATCATCACCATGAGCAGCAAGAAAGACGCTATCGTGAACATCGGGGGATTCATCGGGATGAGGGATGATGAACTTTTCCGGCAATGTTGTATGTTCAACATTATGTTTGAAGGTTATATTACCTATGGTGGACTTGCCGGGCGCGACATGAATGCGATCGCACAGGGACTTTACGAAGGAACTGATTTTGAGTACCTCAACACCCGGGTTAAACAGGTCGAATATCTGGGTAACCGGTTGATGGAATTCGGAATCCCCATTCAGCAGCCCATTGGCGGTCATGCTGTTTTTGTGGATGCCAAACGCTTTCTCCCCGGCCTCAAAAAAGAAGAATTCCAGGCGCAAACCCTTGCCATACAGCTTTACCTTGAATCGGGCGTACGTGGCGTGGAGATAGGAGCACTGATGGCCGACCGTGATCCCATAACCCGAGAGAACCGCTATCCGAAACTTGAATTCCTCCGGCTTGCCATTCCCAGAAGAGTATATACCAATAACCACATGGACGTGGTGGCAGTTGCGCTGAAAAATGTTTTCGACCGCCGTAATGAACTTACCCGGGGCATGAGGATCATCCGTGAAGCTCCCATAATGCGTCATTTTACCATCGAACTGGATCTTGTCTGAAATTCTGGACATGGAATCACAAAAGAAAAAAGACCGCTACCTCCGGATGTATAATCAATTGAAAGACCTCCTGGTAAAGTCGGATGATATCGATGCAAGGATGGCAACCATCGTGGCTGTTCTTCATCATAAAATGGAAACTTTTTTCTGGACCGGGTTCTATTGCCTGAAAGACGGCGAACTTATCGTAAAAACATACCAGGGACCGGTTGCATGTCAGGTACTGGAAAAAAACACCGGCGTTTGCTGGGCCGGTATTAACCAGGGGAAAACGATCATTGTCCCGGATGTTCACAGGTTTCCCGGCCATATTGCCTGCGATTCAAGGTCAAAATCAGAGATCGTCGTGCCGCTCAGGGATAATAACAGCAGGATCATAGCAGTTCTGGATGTGGACAGTACCTCTTTGAATGCTTTTGATGAAACCGATGAGGAGAACCTGGAGAAGATTGTTGATTTGATATTTCAGAAGTCAGAGAATTGAGAATAGAGGATTGAGGATGGAAGTCAATATTTGGAAGTCAGACCTCCTTCCTCCATTTTCCATTTTCTAACCTCCATTCTCCGACTTCATTCCTACAAACCTTTAAAGAACCAACGAAAATGTCCCTCGTCGAAATATTCCTTATTGGGTTGGGTCTTTCTATGGATTGTTTCGCCGTCTCGTTAAGTTTTTCAACCTACGGAAAACTGGAATGGAAAGATGTCCTGAAAATGTCGCTGTTTTTCGGGATTTTCCAGGGATTGATGCCGGTGGTTGGATGGCTGATCGGCACTTCCTTTCAATCGCTGATCCAAGCTGTCGATCATTGGCTGGCTTTCGGTATCCTGGCTTTTATCGGGTTCCGGATGATCTTTCAATTTTTCCGCATTGAAGAGAAAAGAAAAAGCACCGATATCCGGAAGACTTCTGTCCTGTTGACCTTGTCGGTTGCCACCAGCATCGATGCCCTGGTGACAGGGGTCAGCTTCGGAATCATCCAGGTTAACATTTTGAAAGCATCGCTGATCTTCACCGTTGTCACTTTCCTCGTGTCACTCGTGGGTTCAAGGTTGGGCGCAAAATCCACATTTATCCCGGCAAAGTGGGCTGAATTGCTGGGAGGGATTGTCCTGATCGGGATCGGTACAAAAATCCTCCTCGACCATCTCGGAATCATTTGATGTGAGAGGTGAACAGCGAATGGCGAACAGCGAATAATTCATTTTTTAGTTTTCAGTATCTTTGTCATTAAATACTTATCATGACTACCATCCGAATCACTAAAGAATTCCGTTTCGAAGCTGCCCATGCCCTGCGTGGTTATGACGGCCCATGTAAAAATATACACGGCCATTCATATGAATTATCTGTTACCGTTACCGGAACTCCGGTCGGGGACAAAGACTCGCCGAAAGCAGGTATGGTAATGGATTTCGGCGACCTGAAAAAAATCATCAAGAAAAACATTATCGATTCTGTGGACCATGTCCTCATCCTTAACAAGGATTACCCGGTGGAAGATGTTCAGAAAATCAAGGAGGTTTTTTGCAATATCGTCTGGGTCGACTATCAGCCGACGAGCGAAAACCTGTTGGCCGATTTTTCAAAAAGGATTATTTCCCTGCTTCCGGAAGGCGTAAAGTTATTCTCCCTCCGCCTGAGGGAAACTGCAAATTCTTATGCAGAATGGTTTACGAAAGACAATATATAACATATCAGCAAGAATAAATCAATGGAAACATTATCTACTATGGAAATCACATGGCTTGGCTGGAGCAGTTTTAAAGTGAAAACCTCCGGCAAAACGATCTATTTTGATCCTGTTTTTGGGAATTATAATGAACCCGGCGACCTGATACTGATCTCTCACAGTCATTCCGACCATATCGATCCCGGTATTCTTTCAAAGATCCGGAAACCCGGTACCGTGGTACTCACCTCCAGGCAGAACCAGGATGCCGTGAACGGGATCGGGCTTGTCCCCGGTGAAACTTATTCATTTGATTCCATCACAGTGAATGCTTGTCACGCGTATAACATTATCAGGATGAGGGCGCCAGGAGTCCCCTTTCACCCGAAAGGATTCGGTGTGGGATGGATCCTTGAATCCGGTGGAAAAAGGCTTTACCATCTTGGAGATACTGAGCTGATCCCGGAAATGGAAGGGATTGGTTTTATTGATGTGATGCTGGTTCCGATCAGCGGATTTTATGTTATGGATATTGATGAAGCGGTTAAAACAGTGAAAATGATCCAGCCAAAACTGGTCATTCCAATGCATTTTGATCTTCCCCATGCTAAACCGGAGAATCAACCGGATTTTAATCTGAATGCTGACCCGCAGGAATTTGCCCGCAAACTGAAAGGAATCACTGAGGTCAGCGTATTAAATCACGGTGAATCTATCAACATCTGACGGTCATCAATCTTATACAAAAAAAGGAGCAATTATTAAAACCGATCGCTCCTTTTTTCATTCCATGTCAATGAGGTTATCTGACTAAAATAAACTTCTTCACAACAACACCGCCCTCCGGTTTTTCAACCTTAACATAATACAATCCTTTCCTGAGATCTGAAGCCGGAATTGCGATCTTATTCGAACCCGAATGCAGGCTGACTGGTATCTCCATTACGAATTCCCCGGTGATTGAATAAATCCCGACCGTGATCCCGGTGGCATGCAGGATGCGGATGGTGAGGTTGGCAACGTCGGAAACAGGGTTCGGGTAAATATCTGAGATTACAAAATCCGACTGGGCTGCTTCATCATGAATACCGGAAATATTTCCTCCCTGGATCACGAATACTACATTTGCTACGGTATGGGTTGCATCCAGTACGACCGTGGTTGGAGTTGTCGACTTTTCTATCATTTCAGGATAAACCTTATAGGTTCCCATAGCCATATCAGTGAAACTGAATTCGCCGTTGGCATTGGTCATCGTAAATGCAAGTACCTGGCTGGAAACATCCATCAGCAGTACTTCCACATTGGCAGCAGGTGTTCCGTTCCCATTGTATTTTCCGCTTTGAGTAATGGTTCCGGAAATGTTACCGTTTCCGCTGGAATAAGACATGATATGATGCATGTGGATGTTGTACGGATTGTTCGGCTGGCCGAGTTCGATCAGGGTTGCATTACCCCAGTTAACCGCATCGATGTAATACGTTGGTGCATATTGTCCATAATAGGCTGAGGATTGCAGAAGTGTTGCCCTGATATAATAATGCCCCGGAAGAACATTTCCAAAATGATACAAACCTGCAGAATCGCCAAATTCCTGTGAATCAACTGTTGTTACCATTCCGGAATCAATACGGATCAGCTCGGCAAGCCCGTGATCCACATAAAGTGATTCAGCCAGATATGCGAAACCATAAAGATTATAGGTCGTTGAATGTATATCATAAGTTTGAGAACTGGTCCAGGCACATCCTGCTGAATCGACGGAGGTCAGGGTGATGGTATAGAGGCCTGGAGCCGCATAAGTATGTGTAACAATGTGTCCGGTAAGTCCGGCAGAACCGTCTCCCATATCCCAGGTGTAAGTTGTAGGATAAATGCTGTGGGTATGGCCTTCAAACGTATAAGTAAATCCTCCGTCTGAAGTATAGGTGATCCAGTTTTCACAATTACTGCTGTTAGATCCGACAATTATGCTGTCGCAGAAAGTCGAAGTACAACCGGTGGAAGTTGCAATCGAGAGACAAACATTGTATACCCCTGCAATGGCATAAACATGCCATGGATCATAAGTTGTGGAGGTGTTGTTTGTACCCGAAGCGGGGTCTCCGAAATTCCAAAGCCGGGCAGTGATAAGATTTTGGGGTGTGCTTACATCGAAAAAGTGAACATGCAGAACATTGGTGCTGTCAGCATAATGGGTAAAGTTTGCCTGACATTCCGAGTTCTGGCCAACTGTGACTTCGTGGCACACCGTGCTGGTACAACTGGTGTTGGTTTCAATCGTAAGGCAAGTTGTGTAAGTGCCCGTAGTTGTATATACATGGGTTACATTCGGATTTGCCGGGAAAGTAATCGTTTCAGTGCCTCCATCTCCAAAATTCCAATGCCAGGTAACAATTGAACCAACAGGAGTACTGTAATCATAAAAATAAACCATGTTCTGCGACGATGAAGTGTCAACCGAATAACTAAATAATGCATGGCAACCGGTATTGTTTCCGTTACAGATGATAAAATTTACTGTATCAGGAGTGATGGTCCCGACAAAGGTTTGAACCATCCAAGTACTGTCACAGTTTTTGGTCCTAACAATAAAAGTGACTGCAGTTCCAGTAGAAGGAACATTATGTATCGTACAATCATAAAAACCATTCTGGCTGGTAAACCTGGAGGTATAAAAGGTAAAGCCATAGGCATTACTGTCAGCCTGGATGATCACTTCATGGTTGACAACAGGTGCATAGGTTGAATCACGCAATACCGAACCTGAAAGCTGAACGGTTATGGTCTGGGCAGAAAGAGAGAATGATGCAGCCAGCAAAATAATAAGAGAGAAAAACTTTTTCATAATACTTTTTTTAAGAACGCTGAAATTACAACTTATTTTTGAGTAAATCTGAAGAGTCAATGAATAAGAAACACGATTATATGGAATGGTTGCCTGGCACGTTAATTTTTTATGATCTTTTGTGTATTTAGAATACGACCTTCGCCGGTCTTCACTACCAGGAAATACATACCGCATGTTACATTCTGTAATGGAAGGGTCAGTAACATCCTTCCCTGCGCCGAACTTACTGTTTTCATGAAAATCCGTTCCCCGGTAAGGGTCAGAATCTCAACCTGAATCATTATTGTGTTCGGTGATCGGACCCAGAATTGAAAATCTTCTGTAACCGGGTTGGGATATATTTTTCCGATCATGATGTTGTTCTTTTCCTGACCCGTGGATATCCCGGTGACGTCATGGTCGAAAACTTCAAGCTGCAATCCATCGGCAACAGGATGTAGTGAATCAACGGTTACCTGTAATAGCCGGGCATATTTACCGGTAACCTCAGGGTAAAGGTTGTAGGTTCCGTAAGGAAGGGCAGGGAATTCAAAGAACCCTTCGGGATTTGTATTCTTAGCCCTGACCGGAACCAGGTTGTCATTGAATAGCAATACTTCTGTGTTGAAAAGTTTCGAGTTGCCGTCATTATGGATCACTGACCCTTGCAGCATGGCCGGCCCGGAAAGACTGTCATTACCAGCAAAAAGGTGAATAGAGTTATCAAAGATATTATGATCGAGCAAAAAGGAGGCGGTCATTTGCCATTTTATCTGGTCCCCGTTGTAGGCAGGTAAAAATTCGTCGTAATGAACCGAGCCTTTTGTCAACCCGGCTTTTACGATGTAGGTTCCCTCCAGCACATTCAGAAACGTATAATATCCCAGGTAGGTAAAATTCGTCGTATCCACAGGAACGATCCACTGGTTGTGCGCCCTATAAATGTAAGCCACTCCTGTATCTCCTGAATTATTGGGATTGTTGATCGGAAACGGTCCGGCAAAGAGAAGTCCTCCGATATTGTAGTAAGAACATGTTTTAACGATCCTGCTGGTAGAATCGAAACAATTCCAGGCTCCGGACGAGTCTTCTTTGGTAATGGTAAGGCAAACCGTATAATTCCCGGGTGCTATAAACTGGTGGATGGGGTTCCTGTCACTGCTTGTAGAGCCATCTCCAAAAGTCCAGGTCCATTTATTAGGATCACCATAAGAAAGATCCTGGAACAAAAATGTATTCTGAACCTTGTTATTGGAATCCAGCACTGCAATAAATCCTGCCCTGCATTGCTCATTCAGGCAAATATTAAAATCTACCTCCACCGGCAAAGGTGAACTATAAACCGTATTGGAATGCAGAAGATTATTGCAATCATAAGTAGCAACGCTAATGGGAATACCATCGGGTATGGCGGCGATGGTATCTGCATAGGCCCCGTTAACATCGCTGTATACCACACTTGAATATTGGATCAGGGTGGCATTGATCATCACCGGATTGTTTGAGATCGGTTCACCGGTTTGTTCGTTTGTTATATGCCCCCAGATAATGACCCGGTTATTAGGTATCCTGATAAATACCGTTTTAACAAGTGAATCCTGGCATCCATTAATCGCTTGAATACGCAACTTTACATCATATATGCCCGAAATGGAATACAGGTGATGTGGATTCTGAGAGGAAGAAAGGTTATTTGCTCCGGAAGCGGGATCACCGAAATTCCAGTTCCAGGAAACAATGGACGAATTGGTTTCCGAATGATCTGTAAATTGATAATCCAATCCGGCAATGCTGTCGTAAGTAAAATCGGCCCGGCAGCCTGAGTATGGAGGTACACAGATCTGGAAATTAGCAACGATGGGAGAATTTGTACTTAAGCCCGTGATTACATGAACCTCGTTATTGCAATCATAAGTAGAAATCTGGAACAACACCGGATAAGCTGGTACATTTTGCACGGTATCTGCGTAATAACCGTTATCATCCGTGTATACTGTTATGTAGTAATGAAACGGTGATGAAAAATCAGTCTTTATATACACCTTGTGCCCCGGAATCACGGTAGTACCCTGGATGTCAGTGATCGTGCCGCTTAGGTAAACCGTCATCCCGGATGTCTTACCGGTAAAGAAAAATACCAGAAGAAGTAATAAGATGTGTGTACGGGCTTTTATCATGGTTTATTCTTTTTAATACCGAGGTTAAACCGGGCACCAATTTCAATTCCAACGGAATAGGGATCTTTTGTTGAAGTTGAGGTTGATTCTTGCGTTTCAAATGGTTTGAAATAATGTTTATAGGATGGTTCTGCATATATGCTGAAATTTTTAACCAACCTGTATTCAAGATCGAGGGCTGCCTGGATCTCCCAGTTCATTCTGACCCGCGACAAGCTAGTGTTGTCTACACGGATCAACCGTGCATTGGGATAATCAATGAAAGGTAAGGCTTCTTTTGATCCAATGAGCAAAGAGATTGCCGGACCTGCCTTTATTCCGATGCTAAAACGATTGGTCTCGACCAGTTCATATCCAAGCATAAGCGGGATATGCAGATAGGTATAACGGCTAATAGCACGGTCGTCGGCTATATGTTGCAGACTGTCATAAACCGGGATGTCTTTGGTAGTATAAACAATTACATTCCCGGGCGTCACAATGAATGAAACAATGCTGGTAAAAAATCCGATGCTGTCTTTGCTTTTGTAGTTGACACGGTAGTCCCCGTGATCAAAAACATAACCCAGGCCGACACCGGTCTGAATGGAGAATTTCCCCATATGATATGTCATACCGGTATTCAGCCAGTAATTAGTTTCTGTATAACGGTTGGCGTTCCGGTATACTGAAAGTTCAGGAGAAATACCCATGTTAAAGGTAAAGAATTGCGGGATTTCAACTTTTGTCTTCAGCGGGATATTNNATGACCCTCCATGGATTGGCCTTCCGACCTGGTAAGAGTTAGTAATGTTGTCACTGATGGTATAGCTGGTGCATTGTTTGTTCTGTTTGTTTTGATGATCCGGGTTGAATTGTTGGTTGCCAATGCAGGAGTTCCTGCATTTAATTGGGTTTGTTGGACAGATGAACCATTTGGTATAGCTTGTGCAGTGGAATTTGCAGTACCGGCGATCATCTTCCTGCCGGTGGTCGCGGTCTGGGGTTTTGAAGTAACCGCAGATGAATTCCTCTGTGTGTTGTTCTTTATGATGATGGGAGCATAATCATTTTCCGTTGATTTTCTATCGGGGATCTGGTTAAAGAGAAAGATCATTCCGACTATTACAGCGCTTGCTGCTCCGATCCAGTAAGCTTTTGGAAGATTAATGAAATTGAAATGCGCAAGTTCAGCCCGTAATAATTTCCGGCTGATTCCTTTCCAGAGGCTCCTGGAAGGTTCTATCTGATGATTATCAAGCGTTTTTCGGAACAAAGCNNTGTATAATATTCGTTCAGTTTATTTTTCAGAACCCTTCTTGCTTTCAGCAGCTGGGTCTTGGAGGTATTCTCGGAGATATTCAGTTCGTTTGCGATTTCTTTATGGCTGAAATCCTCAATCACATATAATGTAAAAACGATACGATAGCCTTCCGGCAATGACCGTATCATTTCCAGAAGGACATCAGCTGGCATAGGATCAATGCTTCCTGCAGGTTCATTCTGATCGACAATCTGTGTTTCATTGATCACCTCGATATCTTCAAGAAACGGTGCTCTCCTGTTTTTCTTTATTTGATTCAATGCATTGTTGATCATGATTCTCTTCATCCATCCTTCAAAAGAACCCTCCCTGCGGAAAGATGAAATTTTCTGAAACACTTTCAGAAATCCTTCCTGCAGAAAATCTTCAGCCTCATCCCGGTTCCTGGCATATCTGAAACATACCGCCAGCATTGAGGAAGCGAATTTCTTGTACAATTCATATTGTGCTTCCCGTTTTCCCGCAATACAGCCCTCAAGTATAGATTCATCAACAATCATCCGAAGATTTGCCGTTTAGTAGACATAAAGTCAGAAAAATAGTTGCCTGATCAACATCAAAGATACAAATATTGGATGCGGATCAGACCCTGAAATGTCGACGTAATGAGACAGCGGATAAAAAGGCGGAATTCTTCGCAGTCTGATAGGATTCCCGCGCTAAACAAGATCGGCCTTCAGCCGGTTGAAATTCTTTTCAAAAAATGTTCGTCCATTCGCACTCATGATCCCCTGAATATGATACACGAAGACCTCATTAAACACTTTAACTGATGCCAGTTCTTCCATGGTGAAGATATCATTGTCGAACATATTTTCAACCCTGAACACATGTAACCGGGTAATGATTTTTGAATTCAGCTCCTTCCGGTACAACCCTTCTTTCTTCCCCTTGTTCATATTGTTATACATCGTATCATACATCTTCTTCCTGCGGATTTCTTTAACCTTTGAATACAGACCCGGGTAATATTTATGGATATCATATTCCATGGAAGCGTTATAATCCCGGAACATTGTATTGATCATCCTGTATACTTCGAAAAGTTCTTCGATTGCATTCAGGTCTCTGTTTTTTATTTCCTGGAAAAATTTATTGCGATTGCTATGATCCAACAACACGATATTCCTGACCAGGTCTTCTTTATCGGTAAAATACTTGTACAGGGTTTTCTTGGAGATGCAGAGATGCTTTGCCACATCATCCATGGTCACACTTTTAATACCGTAACGGTAGTACAACCGCCTTACCTGTTCAAGAATATGAAGGGTTTTTTCTTCCATTCCACAAAGATACTAAAATGGAAAGGAGGAAACTATTTACAAAGAAAAGTTTTTACAATATTTCTCTCCCGGCAGGAATAAATTTATTCTCAGGAATACATTATTGTTTTGTATTCATGTAAAATCACGGGTATGAACCCCAGGGCAGAGCCCTGGACTCAGATTCCGTCCCGAGTTCTCGGGAGGTATTATACCCTCCGATTTCATCGGGATTGTTCGACTTACAAATTTTTAATCACTTCGTTCTAAAAATTTGAGTCTCACGAATAAAATATACCTGAAAGCATGATTTTTACCGGAAACTTTTATACGTAGAAAGTTTTTTCGTCCAGGAATTTTTCTATATTTGCACTTGTTTTTACGGTATGCATTATCACCTCTAATAACCCTTAATTCATGAAAAAATCACTCTTCATTTTTGGCCTGTTGATCGTAGTCATGGCATGCAGCAGTCCGGATAAAAAAGCGAAACTCGAAAAGCTGAAAAAAGAGCACGATCATGTCTCTGCCCAGATCGCTACCCTCGAAAAAGAATTGAATACCACAGATAAAACTCCAGCCACCATTGTCAGTGTACAACCTTTGATCATTCAACCTTTTGAACACTACATCGAAGTCCAGGGCCGGATCGACGGTAACGAGAATATCGGGATAAGCCCCCGCACCGCCGGGGTGGTCACCAGGGTCATCGTCAAGGAAGGTGAAACCGTGAAAAAAGGACAAGCGCTTGCAGAACTGGATGCAGATGTGTTGAAACGAAACCTTTCCGACCTCCAGAGCCAGCTCACCTATGTGACTGATCTTTATGAAAAGCAAAAAGCATTATGGGATCAGAAAATCGGTTCAGAAGTACAGTACCTGACTGCTAAAAACAACAAGGAGTCCATCGAAAACAAAATCGCCTCCCTGAAAGACCAGATCAGCATGTCAAGCATCACGTCACCGATTGACGGAACCGTGGAGGATATTCCCATCAAGGTTGGCCAGTTGGCTGTGGCCGGAGTCCCTGCTTTCCGGGTGATTAACTTTGCCAAAGCCAAGGCCGTTGCAGATGTAGGGGAAGCATATAGTTCCAAGATAAAGACCGGTGACCAGGTAAAGATTTTCTTGCCGGATTTCAATGACGAACTCCAGCAAAAAGTCACCTTTGCCAGTAAGTTCATCAATCCGACCAATCGTACGTTTGTTGTTGAAGTTGAACTTCCTCCTTCCGCTAACCTGGTGTATCGTGCCAACATGATCGCCGTTATACGGATCAAGGATTATTCCAACTCTTCCACCATTGCCGTTTCCCAGAACTTCATCCAGTCATCCAAGGATGAAGGCCTTTATGTTTTCCTTGCAAAAGATGAAAACGGTAAAAAAGTGGCCCGCAAAACATTTATTAAAACCGGTGTTACCTATAACGGGCTGACCGAGATCCTGAGCGGATTGAAAGACGGGGATAAACTGATCACTGCCGGGTATAAGGATTTATATGAAGGACAGGTCATCGATTACAAATAAGCGTTTATTATGAAATACTCATACAAACACTGTTTATACAAACCATGGATGTTAATAATGTGTATTCCATGTGACCATTAAAATCAAAATTATTAACACATGAAAGAAACACAGAAGAAGCTTAAGGAATTCTTTGCAACCAGTTGGGCGATCGATAACCGTACAAGCATTTATGTCCTTACCATCATCATTACGATGCTGGGCGTGATTTCTTATATCAGCATTCCGAAAGAACAGTTTCCCGAAATTATCATCCCGACTATTATTGTAAACACACCTTACCCGGGGACTTCTCCTGAGGACATGGAGAATCTTGTAACGCGGCCGATTGAAAAAGAAACAAAGGCCCTTGCCGATGTAAAAAAGATCACCAGCAAATCGATACAGGATTTTTCAACGATCGTCGTCGAATTCAATCCCGGCATCGAGGTATCGGAAGCAAAACAGCGGGTACGTGATGCCGTGGATAAGGCCAAGACCAATTTGCCGACCGATCTTCCAAAAGAACCGGATATCATGCAGGTGGACCTCTCGGAGATCCCAATCATGTACATCAATATTTCCGGCGATTATGACCTGCAACGACTGAAGAAATATGCCGATGATACCAAAGACCGTATCGAAACCCTGAAGGAGATTACTCGTGTGGATATTGTAGGTGCGCTCGACCGCGAGATCCAGGTGGATGCTGACATGTATAAGATGCAGGCTGCCAGCGTAACATTCAGCGACCTGGAACGGGCCATATCCAGTGAGAATGTTACCGTTTCAGCAGGAACGGTCTCAACATACGGGTCCAAACGCACTATCCGTATAGCTGGCCAGTTTAAATCGCCGGAGGAGATCAAGGACATCATGATCAAATCGGGAAGCGGCGCCATCGTTTATGTGAAAGACATAGCAGAAGTAAAAGATTCTTTTAAAGAACAGGAAAGCTTTTCAAGGATCAACGGGAAAAATGTTATCACCCTTAATGTGATCAAGAAAAGCGGCGAAAACCTCCTCAATGCATCCGATGAGATCAAAACGATCCTGGCTGATATGAAAACGAATTCATTTCCTCCCGATCTTTCCGTTAACCTTACAGGAGAACAGTCGCGTTTCACCCGAAGCACCCTGGAAGAACTGAACAACACTGCCATCATTGGTTTCATCCTCGTGATCCTGATCCTAATGTTCTTCATGGGATTCAACAATGCTTTCTTTGTCGGCCTTTCCGTGCCCCTCTCGATATTCGTGGCATTCCTTATTATGCCAAATATCGGTTTCACCATGAACATGATCGTGATGTTCGGACTTATCTTCGCCCTTGGGATCATTGTGGATGATGCCATCGTGGTCATTGAGAATACCCATCGAATACACCGGGGGGATCCGAATATTTTAACGGCAGCCAAACATGCGGCCGGGGAAGTTTTTCTTCCCATCCTGTCAGGAACATTGACAACATTAGCCCCCTTCTTCCCGCTGGCATTCTGGCCCGGTATCGTGGGGAAATTCATGCACTACCTTCCGGTTACCCTGATCATAACCCTGTTTGCCTCATTGTTCGTAGCCTATATCATGAACCCGGTATTTGCTGTTTCCTTCATGCAGCATGAATATGAAAAGAAAGAACACAAAACGAACATTCGCCGTTTACTGGGCATCAGCGGGATATTTCTTGTGATTGCCTTTCTTTTTTATGTCACCGGCGTTTTCGGAATGGGGAATCTGATGATCTTCTGCCTTTTACTAAATGCAGCCTACCGTCTTTTCTTCAAGGATGCCGCAATCAAATTTCAGAATTCCGGCTGGCCGAAAGTAATTTCCTTCTATGAAAAAAACCTGAGGTTCTTCCTGAAGAACAGGAATCCCTTTTACCTTTTCTATTTAGTTATTGCCCTTTTCGTCCTTTCTATCATCATTACCATGGTGACCAAACCCAAGGTGTTTTTCTTTCCCGATAATGCTCCGAACACCATCAATATTTTTATCAAGATGCCGGAAGGAACTGACCAGGTAGTAACAGATTCCATAACGAAACTCATTGAGAAGAAAGTGGACTTGATTTTCGGACCCAAGAATCCATTGGTGGAATCTATAGTTACGAATGTCGGTTTTGGCGCAGGTGATGGTATGTTCGACAGAACCACAGTCTCCAACAAAGGAAAAGTTTCTATCAATTTCATTGAAAGCCGTTACCGCCACGGGGTCAATACAAGCAAGTTCCTTGACCAGATCCGCAATTCAGTAAAAGATGTTCCGGGGGCTCAGATCAGTGTTGAAAAGAACCGGATGGGTCCTTCAACCGGGAAACCTGTTAACATTGAAGTTTCCGGGGAAAAACTGGATGAACTCATCGTTACTGCCATCAATTTCCAGAATTACTTAGATTCACTGCGTATCCCTGGTATCGAAAAACTGAAATCCGATTTCGACAATAAAAAACCTGAGATCACCGTCGATATCGACCGGGTCAGGGCTAACCGTGAAGGCATTTCGATTGGGCAGATCGGGTTGGAGCTTCGCACAGCCATCTATGGCAAGGAAGTTTCCAAATACAAGGAAGATGAGGATGAATATCCCATCCAGTTAAGGTACACAGAAGAACAGCGTAAAAACATCGATAAGGTCATCAATGCCAAAATCACTTACCGGGATATGAACTCCGGCCAACTGAGGCAGATTCCGATTTCTTCTGTTGCAAAACTGGGATACAGGGATACCTATGGCGGGATTAACCGTAAGAATCTTAAGCGGGTGATCACCATCTCATCGGAAGTACTTTCCGGGTATACCCCAAATGAAGTTGTTGCCTCAATCAATCAATCCCTGCAAGGTTTTAACCTCCCAAAAGGGATCACGATCAACCTCACCGGCGAACGCGAAGACCAGGCCGAAACCATGATGTTCTTGATGAAAGCCATGCTGGTTGCCATCGGGCTTATCTTTTTCATCCTGATCACCCAGTTCGGATCGGTGAGCAAATCCCTCATCATCCTGAGCGAAGTAGTGTTCAGCATCATCGGTGTCCTCTTCGGGATCTTCATTTTCCATATGACCATCAGCGTAATCATGACCGGACTCGGTATTGTAGCGCTGGGAGGTATCGTGGTAAGAAACGGGATCCTGATCGTGGAGTTTTGCGACACCCTGAAAGAACGCGGACTCAGAACACGGGAAGCCGTCATACGGGCTGGAATGATCAGGATCACCCCGGTCATTCTCACAGCTACAGCAACCATGCTGGGATTGATCCCGCTTGCCGTTGGTTTGAATATCAATTTTGTAACCATGTTCACCGAACTGAACCCTCATATTTACTTCGGTGGCGACAATGTGGCGTTCTGGGGACCCTTGTCCTGGACTATCATCTTCGGGCTGAGTTTTGC
>PLMO01000134.1:14213-16659 GCA_003142515.1 Bacteroidales bacterium | reverse complement strand
GAGGATGGAAAATGGAGGATGAATTCGGATTTTTGAAGGAGAATTGAGTATTGTTCAAAAAATTCCTATTAAACCATATTACTTTTCGAGATTTTTCCGATTAATGATGAAATGATGTCATCATGGAAAGGAAGGCGATCCGACAAGTTCTTGATCTTGAAGTTTACTGTCTGTCATACTCATTAGCTCTTGAAATCTTTGAGCTTTCTAAGAAATTCCCTAAGGAAGAACTTTATTCCTTGACAGACCAGATACGACGCTCTTCAAGGTCGGTACCTGCCAATATCTCGGAAGGGTTTGCTAAAAGAAATCATGGGGATTTTTTCAAACAGTATTTGTACAATGCTATTGGATCTGTCGAGGAAACAAAAACCTGGCTGGATTTCGCGAGGGATTTCAATTACATCCCTGATGATATGGCAGAGAAGTTAACAAAAGAATACATCAGGACTGGAGCTATGTTGTTCCGGTTAATTCAAAACTGGCATTCCAAAACATAAAATAATATTCAGTTCGCCCATTTTCCATACCTCGATTTTCCATTTTCGATTCTCCTTCTTCTTCTAAACCTTCTCCAGCAGTTTCGCCAACTGAATCCTGTTCTTGAGAAGATCATAAAGGGATTGGATATAATCTGATTCCGACAATAGGAACTGACTGTATTTTTGGTTCAGATCAGTACTGGAAGATACACCTTGCTTATATTTCGAGAATGTTTTTTCATAGATCCTTCCGGCAATATCCAGGCCTTTTTTCTTATTGCTGAAAACCAGGAAAGAATTGGTAAAATCCTTTTTTGAAGTTTCTACCTGGAGTTGGAGCTGAACCCTCACTTTTTCATCCGTCACCTTCATTTTCTCCACATTAAGGCGGGCCTGGTCCATAGAATATCTCCGGCTTCCACTGCTCCAGATCGGGACAGTCAATGTGAGTCCCCAGTTTACAGTCTTGTACCAGGGGTACTTGTCGTTGAAGAACGACCATTCGTTTCGCTGGGCATTTCCCGAGACGCCAAAGAAACCTGCCAGTGTAGGCTGAAACGCCGTTTTCGAGAGTTTGTATTGCATCAGTGTAAGGTATTCCTGTTTTTTGAGAATCGTGTAATCGATATTTCGGTTATAATCGAATTGCTGGTTGCTCAGTGCGTCCTGGCTCACATTATTCAGGAAAAATGTCAGGTTATCGGTCAGGTTGATTTCCTGGTTTCCGTTGATCCCCAGAAGAAATTTCAAATAATTGTACGCGATCAGCTGTTGGCTTTTGGTTGTGATTAAGGTAGCTTCCAGGTTTGAACGGTTCAATTCCATCTGGTCAACATCGATATCCTCGATCAACCCTTGTTTTAAGGTGGCTTTGCCATCTTCCAACATCTGGTTCACCGTTTTGTATGTAGAATCGAGGATCTTCGTACTCTCTTCAACGATCAAAAGTCCGATATAGGCTTCGGAAACAAGATCTCTTACATCCATTTTATCTTTTATCATCTTCTGCTTGGCGGTCTCAAGATAGGCTTTTGCGGTTTGCAGCCCGATAAGGTACTGGCCACTGTATATCAACTGCGTAAGTTTGGCCCTTAAAGTGGCATTGTATTCCGAGCCAAAGGTGAGCGGGATTGAAGAACCAGCCGGGTAATGTGGTTGGCTTGGTGGCAGCATCAGATTTATAAATTCTGCCGGAAGCAGGGTAACCGGTAAAGCCAGGTAATCCATGTAGTCTATCCCGCCATCCACCTGTGGAAGGCCGATAGAAGTATTCTGTTTGACCATCTTTTTTGCGATCTGCACGTCATAGGCAGAATTCTTCAGGTCATAGTTATTGGCATAGGCATAATCCTGTGCCTCCTTCAATGAAAATGATAATGCCGGTTTAAGTTGTGCCTGTGTTCTCGAGTGGATGAAGAAGCATGAAACAACAGCTATCAGGAAAAAAATTCGATTCATTTGTTGAATTTGTTAAAATTTACCTTTCGTTTTTGTTTTTCGTAGTACTCAATTCCTTTGGGGTTGGCGATTCCCCGAATGAAGTTGTCGAACATCGCCTCAAAAAGCGTCTGGAAAGAAAACTTGTCGGCAGGAAAGAATTCTGGATTATGCAGGTCGATGAGGCGGCGGATGTAAAGACGGGCTACCAGTTCCACGCTCAGGTCATCCCGGTAAACGCCCTGGTTGATCCCTTTCTCAAGATTGATCTGAATCTTTTTAAAGATAAAATTGACCCTTTCATCAATGTGTTTGTGATAAATGTCAGGATAATATTTTACCAGGTCGAAGGTCATCGAAGGACTCACATCGCGGAACCGCTCCCCCACTTCTTTGCTGACCGTAAGCAGAATATCGATGGCATTTACGCCTTCAAAGTCATAGGTGTCAAAAATAATTTCAAAGTTCTCTCTTTCCAGTTCGAGCAGTTTTTCTACCAGTTCATTTTTACTGGAAAAAAGCTGGTA
>PLMO01000134.1:0-14161 GCA_003142515.1 Bacteroidales bacterium | reverse complement strand
GCAAAATTAATGAAATTTAACAAGAAACAAAATTAGGTTAAAAAGTTTTTTCGTTCTCTTATTCGACGATCATTTTTCACCTGATGGATCGTTCATTATCAACGAGGGAATAATAATACAGACCGGGTTCAAGTCCATATCGGGAGATATCAAAGCATGGTGGATTCAGATTTTTTCTTGAAATTACTCAAAAACCAAGGAAAAAGAATGACATGAGCGAAATTTTCTGTATGTTTGAAAAATCCAAAATGGTGATCTATGCGCTGCATCATTTCTATCATATTCGTGTTTTATTCTCTTTCTTCGATCGCACAGGTTGATGAGTGGGGAACTTATTTTGAACTTTCAGGAAAGAAAGAGACTCCCAGGTACCGGGAAACCATGGATTATTGTAAACGGCTGGAGCTAAACTCCAAATGGGTTCACATGACATTCTTCGGGAAAAGTGCAATGGGAAGGGACCTTCCACTTTTGATCATTGATAAACAGGGTCTCTCAGATCCAATGTCGCTTCATGCTTCCGGGAAACTGGTGCTTTTAATCCAGGCCTGTATTCACCCCGGGGAATCGGAAGGCAAGGATGCAGGTCTTATGCTGATCCGCGATCTTGTAATAAATAAAAAATTCCCCAGTTTGCTGGATCATGTCTCAATTCTTTTTATCCCGATCTTTAATGTGGATGGTCATGAAAGGTTTGGCCCATACAACCGGGTCAACCAGAATGGCCCAAAGGAAATGGGCTGGCGTGTGACCGCCAATAATCTGAACCTGAACCGCGACTATCTGAAAGCAGATGCACCGGAAATGCAGGCCTGGCTGAAGATGTTCAACACCTGGATGCCTGATTTCTTTATCGATACGCATACGACAGATGGCGCCGATTACCAGTATGTTTTGACTTACCAGATGGAACTATATGGTGACATGGACCCGGCCTTGACGGATTGGTCGAAGAACACCTTTCTGAAAGCCTGGTCGGCACAGCTGGAGAAAACAGGATTCCCTGTATTTCCCTATATCGTATTCCGTGACTGGCACAATCCGGAAAGCGGGATCGAAATCAGCGTCGGGGCACCTATGCTTTCCCAGGTTTATACCAGCCTTCGGAACAGGCCCGGTCTGCTCATCGAAACCCATATGCTAAAACCTTACGAACAGCGCGTTTCTGCCACCTATGAAGCCTTGAAAACCAGCATCGGTATTCTTGGCCTGGAATCAGTAAACCTGAAAAACCTGATCCGGCAGGCGGATGAAACTACGGCTGGACAGGAATTCCGGAAAACAGGTTTTCCGCTTCGTTTCGAAACGCTGAACGACAGCACCATGGTGAACTTCCTTGGCATCGGATATCAAAAGGTGAAAAGCAAAATAACCGGTGATGATTATTATCAATACGATAAAAAGAATACCACTTTCCGGATCCCATATTTCGATAAAACAAAGCCCATTTTATTTACAAGGCTTCCGGAAGCCTATATTATTCCTGCAGAATGGAAGACCGTGATCGACCGGCTTGAACTTCATGGAATCACGGTAAGACGGTTGGCCAGGGATACAACTCTGACGATTACCACCTGGAAATGCTCGAATCCCAGATGGCAAACCAACCCTTTTGAAGGAAGACATCCCCTGACTGGCTTTGAAATCAATGAAATCAGCATATCACGGGATTTTTCTGCTGGTTCTGCGATCGTGGATATGGCTCAGCCGGAAGCAAAGATCATCGCCCATCTTCTTGAGCCGAAAGGGAACGGTTCATTCCTCTACTGGGGCTTTTTTGATGCCATCTTCGAACAAAAAGAATATGCAGAACATTATATCATGGAGGTGATGGCTGCAAAAATGATGACGGAAGATCCTTCCCTCAAAGTCGAATTTGAGAAAAAGAAAGCAGAAGACACGGCGTTTGCGAAGAACGCGGATGCAATCCTGAATTGGTTTTACAACAAATCACCTTACCGGGATCCTGCCAGGGATATTTACCCGGTTGGCAAAATCTTTGACCGGAAAGTTGTGGATAGATTAAAAATCCAATAATCCTTACAGAACCCGGATCATTTTCCCTTTTGTTATGCTCCCGATCACCACAGCATCGCTGATCCCTGCCAGCCGGCATTGTTCGATAAACTTATCCGCCTCCTTTGCAGGTAAAGTGATCAGCAATCCCCCGGATGTCTGTGCATCCGCCAGGATCACTTTGGCCAGTTCAGGTATACCTTCATCCCAATCGACGGTGTCTTCCACAAACTTAAGATTGCTGCGGGTTCCTCCAGGGATCATGTTCATGGCAGCAAGCTCCCATGTCATCGGCAAGACCGGTACTTTCTTATGATCTATCTCGGCACCGGTATGACTTCCGAGGATTAACTCCTTCAGGTGCCCCAGCAATCCGAAACCGGTAACATCCGTGCAGGCGCTTACTGGAAAAGCAGTCATAACTTCAGCGGCTTTATCGTTCAGCTGAGTCATCACGGCGATCATGCGTTTTTCAGTTTCCCTGTCAACGAGGCCGCGTTTTATCCCTGTAGAAAGAATGCCGGTGCCAACCGGCTTGGTCAGGATGATCGCATCGCCCGGTTTCGCTGAAGAATTCGTGAGGATTTTTCCCGGGTCAATGCTACCGGTGACAACCAGTCCGAATTTAGGTTCTGTATCTTCGATGGTGTGACCCCCGATAATACTGATCCCTGCTTCCGAGACTTTATCCGTAGCTCCCCGGAGGATTTGCTGAAGAACCTCATGTGGGAGAAGTTTTTCAGGAAAACCAACGATACTCAAAGCAAACAAGGGCTTTCCCCCCATGGCATAGATATCACTCAATGCATTGGCCGCAGCAACTGCGCCGAAATCATAAGGGTCATCCACAACAGGTGTAAAAAAATCAACGGTCTGGACAATGGCTGTTTGGTCATCGATCCTGTATATCGCTGCATCATCCGGATTCTTCAATCCGACGAGGACATTAGGATCATCAGAAACCGGCAGGTCCTTCAGGATCTTTTCAAGATATTGTGGGCGGATCTTGCAGGCACAGCCCAAACTATGGGTGAAGTGGGTAAGATGGATGATGGAAGATGGAGGATGGAGGATGGAGGATGGATTTGTAAGAGATTTATACGCGTTAATGATGATTGGGATTGCTGTTTCGATTTCGCTTTGTTTCGTCATCCGCCCAAGCGAGAAACGGATTGAACCCATGGCAAGATGATCAGGGACTTTCATGGCAGAGAGTACCGGGGAAATCACTTCACTCCCTGAATGACATGCTGCACCTGCAGAAGCAGCAACCGGGGCCATTTTCCCGAGTAAAAGGGCGGCTTCTACCCCAGGGAAACTGATGTTGAGTGTATTGGGAAGTCTGTGCTCAGGATGGCCGTTCAATGTAATCTCCGGAAATTCAATTCTGATTTGTTGAAATAAAAAATCCCTGAGTTCCCTGAGACTGTCAGCCTGGAAATGCGAATTGCCTGAAACGATCTCACATGCTTTCCCGAATCCCACGATTGACATTACATTCTCGGTTCCTGCACGCAGGTTCTGCTCATGGTCGGCGCCGTGGATGAGTTTTTCAAGGTGAACCCCGCGACGGATAAACAAAGCCCCGACGCCTTTGGATGCATAGATTTTATGACCCGCCAAGGAAAGAAGATCCACTCTCATTTTTCCCACATCCACCGGGATCTTACCTGCACTCTGGGCTGCATCACTGTGAAATGGTATCCTCTGCTTTCTTGCGATCTGACCGATTTTTTCAACCGGTTGGATCGTACCGGTTTCATTGTTCGCATGCATGATGGTTACCAGGATCGTGGAGGAAGTAATTTTTTTTTCCACGTCGGCTGGATCTACTTGCCCGTATCCATCCACCGGCAGATAGGTTATGATGTATCCCTGCTTTTCAAGGTAACGGCACACTTCCATCACTGAAGGATGTTCAATGCAGGAGGTGATGATGTGGTTTCCCTTATTCCTGTTAGCAAAAGCAATACCCTTTATGGCAAAATTGTTCGATTCGGTGCCTCCGCTGGTAAAAATAATTTCATCGGGATAGCAGTTCAGCATTGCTGCAACTTGCTTCCGCGCAGTCTCAACTGCTTCCTTTGCCCTTACACCTTCTGTATGGATGCTGGAAGGGTTCCCGAAAAAATCCTGCAGGAAGGGCCGCATGGCATCCGCTACAAGCGGATCAATTGGGGTGGTTGCGTTATAATCGAGATAAATACTTTCCATGGCTTAAAATGTATTTCTTTTTATCGATTTTCCCGTTTCCAGAATAAGTGTGGCATTTTTTATCGGATCATTGCTTTCAATGGATACAGGGTATATTTCCTGGTTTACTCGTTTCAGAACGGAATGATTATAGGTTTTATCGTAATAGGATAAGACCAGGCTGGTCACCGTTTCGAAATCACCGGCATCGATTGCTACCAGCGCTGTTTTAGTATTGGTTCCGCCCAGCTTTTCACTGATTTTCATAACAGCCTTTTGCAGTTCCTGTTTGTTAAATTCTGAATATTCCCCGACAAGCCGGCATATCCTTTGTTCTTTGCCTGTCTCCACCATGATCATCACGGCGTGGTTCATTTTTTCAAACAAGGGTTCCGGGATGATGACATTTCCGATCATCCTGCTCTCATCTTCGATCCAAACGGTCCTGGAAGGATCGATATTTCCCCAGGCCGCGAAAATGTCATTTTCAAACTGCTCACTGGTAGGCTGACCAGGTTGCCCGAATCCCCCGAAAACAGATCCTTTATGACATGCCAGTTTCTCAAGATCAAGAACCTGTTCATCCATCAGTCCAAGCAGGTGAAGGAGTTCTGTTTTCCCGCTTCCGGTCAACCCACCAAGGATGATGATGTTTGCAGGCTGAGACAACCTCTCCCTGATAAGTCGCCGGTATGCCTTATATCCTCCTTCCATGACAAAAACCTCATAACCCGCCACCTGGAACAGCCATGCCATGTTTTCGCTCCGCATCCCACCCCTCCAGCAATAAATGAGAAGTTGTTTCTGATCCGTAATTTTATGCAATTGCTTAACAAAATCAGCCAGTTTCGGACCTACCAGTTCCAACCCTTTTAACACCGAAGCTTCCCTACCTGAATTATTATAAAGAGTGCCAACAACCGCCCGTTCCTCATTATTAAAAAGAGGCAGGTTAATGGCTCCGGGAATGTGCCCCTGGAGGTACTCCTTTTCCGAACGCACGTCAATTACCGGAAGTACCAGGGCCCGGTCAAGAAATTCAACAGCTGTGATGTGGTTTATCATTTGAAGGATAAATTTAACAAAATATCCATATGAAGAAGATATTTACTTTTTTCATTCCCTCTCTTGCCCTGAGCCTAACCGATTATTTTCTTATCTTTGCACCATCATGTAAAATCCCTTTCTGAATGAGCGACAGGATCAACCATGAATGCGGGATAGCCCTGGTACGCCTTCTGAAACCACTCGAATATTACCTGGCAAAGTATGGCACCGCAACCTATGGTATGAACAAGCTGCATCTCCTGATGCAGAAGCAGCACAACCGCGGGCAGGATGGAGCAGGGATTGCCAGCATCAAATTTGATCTTGAACCCGGAAACAAATACATCAACCGCCTGCGTTCCGATTCCGATTCCCCGATCAAAGATATTTTTTCATCCTTCCATGAACAGATCCAACAGGTTACCGAAAGGTATCCGCAGCGGCTTTGTGATGTAAACTGGCTGAAGTACAACGTCGACTTTATCGGGGAACTTTACCTGGGACATTTGCGCTATGGCACCTTCGGAAAAAATTCCCTGCTGAACATCCATCCTTTCTTACGGGAAAATAACTGGATGACGAAGAATCTGGTGCTGGCCGGGAATTTCAACCTTACCAATGTAGACGAGCTTTTTGAAAAGCTCATTGACCTTGGCCAATATCCCGTTGAAACCTCTGATACCATAACTATCCTGGAGAAGATCGGTCATTTCCTCGATGAAGAGAATGAAGCCCTTTACCGGAAATTTAAAGAACAGGGGTTCCCGAAACGGGAGATAACAAAACAGATTGCCAAACACCTTAATATCCAGCGGATATTAAAGAATTCGGCCGAAAGCTGGGATGGCGGTTATGTTATCGCCGGGTTGCTCGGTCATGGTGATGCTTTTGTAATACGCGATCCCAGCGGGATCCGGCCGGCATTTTATTACCGTGACGAGGAGGTCGTCATTGCTACTTCCGAACGACCGGTTATCCAGACCACCTTTAATGTTCCCTTTGAATCGGTGATGGAATTAAAACCCGGGTATGCCCTTATTGTTAAAAAAGACGGAACGGTTTCTGAAAAACAATTCCGTAAACCCCTGGAAAAGAAAGCCTGTTCCTTCGAGCGGATTTATTTTTCCCGTGGAACAGATAAAGAGATCTACCGGGAAAGGAAAAACCTGGGTAAGTTCCTTGCACCCGCGATCCTTAAAGCTATTGATTATGACCTTGAGAATACTGTTTTCTCCTACATCCCGAATACGGCTATCGATGCTTATTATGGTCTGATCGAGGAAATTGAACTTTTTTGCAACACTATCAAGAAAGACCGCATTCTGGAAGCCCGCGGGAAACTGACACCGGCCGTACTCGATACCATCCTAAAACTGGGCCCAAGGGTGGAGAAGGTAGCAGTGAAAGACATGAAACTGCGGACCTTCATAGCACAGGATTCACAGCGCGACGACCTGGCTGCACATGTGTACGACATCACATACGGAAGCATCCGTAAAGGAAAGGACAACCTGGTCGTGCTCGATGATTCCATTGTCAGGGGAACAACACTGAAACAAAGCATTATCCGCATCCTTGACAGGCTGGAACCGAAAAAGATCATCATCGCTTCCTCAGCACCACAGATCCGTTACCCCGACTGCTACGGCATCGACATGGCCAAACTCTCGGATTTTATCGCTTATAAAGCCGCCATCGAACTGCTGAAGGAATCCCACCTGGAAAACGTGATCAACGATGTTTATAAAAAAGCAAAAGCTCAGGAGCACTTTCCCAAGGAAGAAATTCAGAATTTCGTCAAAGAAATTTATAAGCCCTTCACAGCGCACAGAATCTCGGAAAAAGTTTCTGAACTCCTGACACCTCCTTCGGTCAGGGCAAAGATCGAGATCATCTATCAGACCATTGAAGACCTTCATACGGCTTGCCCCGATCATACGGGCGATTGGTATTTTACAGGAAATTATCCGACTCCCGGAGGGAACAAAGTGGTGAACAAATCCTTTATCAATTATATAGAGGGGAAAAATGTCAGGGCCTATTGAGGTCTCACAACATGAAAAATACCGGATTCCCGGTGAAATAACCTTCCTGCAACCCTATTCTTTCATGGCTCCGCTGATCTTTGCTGCAATGGCAGCAAATTCTTCCGGTGACAGTTTTAGTTTCGGTCTACGGAAATCGATATCATAGATTGTTTTCAAAGGGATCAGGTGAATGTGGGCATGCCTTACTTCAAGTCCGATGACCGCAATACCGATCCGTTCGCAGGGAATTACTTTCCGCATGGCTGCAGCTACCTGCTTGGCAAATAAAAACAACCCCTGGTATTCTTTATCTTCGATGTCGAAGATATAATCTGTTTCCTTTTTTGGAATAACCAGCGTATGTCCCTCTTCAAGCGGGTAGATATCGAGGAATGCATAATAATTTTCATCCTCGGCAACTTTATATGAAGGGATCTCTCTGTTGATGATCCGTGTGAAGATACTTGCCATTAATGTCCGTTTTTTCTTGATATTTCAATGATCTCAAAGGCAACTGTACCGGCGGGTACTGTTATTTCAACTTTATCACCGATACTTTTTCCCAGAAGTCCTTTGGATATGGGTGAATTGATAGAGATTTTTCCCAGTTTTACATTGGCTTCATTTTCGGGAACCAAGGTATAGGTGACCACGTTGTTATTTTGAGTATTTTTCAGTTTAACGGTAGAAAAGATCAGTATTTTAGTGCTATCGAGTTTGGATTCATCCAGGAGGCGTGCATTGCTGATCACCTCCTGTAGCTTATTTATTTTCAACTCCAGCATGGATTGAGCCTCCTTGGCAGCAGCATATTCGGCATTCTCTGAAAGATCTCCCTTATCCCTTGCTTCGGCGATTTGCTTTGAAATCGATGGGCGATCCAAGGATATCAACTGTTGTAGCTCCTCCTGGAGCTTAGCTAATCCTTCCTGCGTATAATACTTGATCTCAGTCATGGCTTCATATTTTCAGCGACCAGATAATAAGGCAAAAGACCCTTTGAAAGGGCCTTATGCCATATAAAAATAATGATATAGGACTAAATGAGGTTAAGGTAATTTCTAAAAGTTGAGCTTCAGTCCGACACAATGTGTGCCGGAATATGGGTTTGTAGATCTGTAAGAATAATCAATCCCAATGCCTGTTTCTTTTTCCTTATTGAACGGAACAGAAACAGAGAAACCTGCATTCAGACCGGTAAATACCGTTCCCCGGTCAGCAACGGAGGAATTGAAGATACCATCCTGGTAGGTATACCCTGCCCTAATTGCAAAGTAGGGTTTTAAAGCATATTCGAGACCCAAGGTAAACTGGTCTTTGGTGAAAGAGTTGGAAGTGAAGTTACCTGCCAGTGTGATACGTTGCATTTCTCCGATAAGAAAATCATAAGAAGCTCCGATCCTTAAGGTGGCAGGCATTTCAAATGTTTCCGACCGCGTGTCAATAGTAAAGAGGTCATTATCGTTTCCATGAGTTGGAATGACCGCGCGGAATGAGAGGCCGTCACCACCAAATTTCATCGTCGGGCCAAGGTTTTTCAGGGCAACTCCGAATTTAATCTGGTCTTTATCCCCGGTGATGTATTGAACCCCGGCATCGAGGGCGATTCCCGTGGCGCTGGCATCGGCAATGGATTCGGAAATCACCTTGATATTCAATCCGCCGAAGATGCTGTTTGAAAACGCTTTTGCATAAGCAAGATTGATATTAAGTAAATTGGGTTTAAAGGTACCAAGGTTGCCCTCCGGGGAATTTGTCGTGGTGATATCAACTTCACCAAAATTCATAGACATGATGGCTAAACTGAGAACCCCTTTATTTTGTCCCAATTTCTGAGAAAATCCGAAATTCATGATTTTTATATCGGCTCCCTGACAATAGTCGGTGTACGAAAAGATGATCTCTGTTCCTTTGGTTGAAGCTGTGCCCGCAATATTCGCATACATAGCTTCGAGTCCATAAGCATTGGAAGTATTCACACTTCCCCAGCCCGAACTCCTTGCCCATGGATCGATCAGCAACTCCGATGCCCCTGCCTGACCCGAACGGTCCTTATTACCGGCAGAAACTTTATCCACAGGAAGGACCATCAATCCTGCTAAGAATATTCCAAATAAGAGGTTATAAATATTTTTCATATTCGTAATTTTTATTTTTCTTACCATATATTTCTCTGTTCACAGTTCAAAGGAAGTATTAGAACGAATTCAAGTCTGTAGGACGCATTATTCCAAACCATTTCAGGGTTCTTTCACCAATTCCATCTGCTTTCACATGGATCAGGTAGATTCCTCCTGAGATCGGAATTCCCGCAAAGTTTTTCAGGTCCCAGTCGATGGATGTCTTTGAATCCGTATTCACATCTGCCGTTGATCCTCTTGGCTCGGTGATCCCCGACTTATCAACGACAAATTGCCGGATCATGGTTCCGCTTATGTTGAAGATGGTAACTGTNNGTCGAGATCGCTTGACATTTTATCTGCATCCTGTTTAGTAGTTGCAATCGTCGCAGTATTGAAAGCATATTCCGGCCAGCAATTGTTTTCGGCAGTATCGGAATACGAGACCGGCAAAGGTCCGGCGAAATAACGGCTATAGGGTTTCCCGATACGGATCTTAATTTTTACCTCGTTGCTGAGCCATTCTTTCCCTTCAATAGCCAAGGGCATACCAACATACATGCAGGACCCATATCCATAGGTCTGCCATATCTGTGATGGTGCTTTTTTAATATGGGTAATAAAATATGCGCTCCCGTCATAGGCCGGATAATCCAGGATAAAATTCAGCGGTCCTTGCGTCACTTGGGTATGAAGTGATCCCATGATGTAAACATAATGCATACCGCCAAAAACAGGTTGACCACCGGCATCAACTAACCGGGTCGAAGGATTCCATAACATATCCCGTCCGTTATCGGCAGAGAGCCATGAATTTTCCCCGAACATAATGTTCAGGCGTTCTCCTGATTCAAGGTTGATGGCATATCCAGGGAACCACCCCATCCCCGTAGGATTGATATAGTCAGAGTTTAGCAACGGATTTGAATTGACAACACCGGTATCTCCATCTGCATTTACCGAGCGATGCCGCCTTAGATCAAACTTAGAAGCTCCGCCTTCGGATAATTTTGCATCGGGGCACATTTCAATCACCGGACAGCGGGTCCATTTTGATTTATCGGGGGTGATAACAAAATCGACGGACGCCAATTTGTCCATCGTGGCCTTTGTCTTTGAAGCTTTCGAAAGAGCAGGTGCTATATTTGGGAATCCACTTTCAACCTGGTCATTTGCGACAGCCAGGCAGTAGGGTGCCACGGTTCCTCCCTGGATCTTGGCATAATTCTTATCCGGATCCCATGGATATTTAGACATATCCCAGTCGTATAGATAACCAGCTTCCGGGCCGCCTTTATAAATACCGGCACGGATCCAGTTCAGTGGACTTTCTGGAACATCAACATCCGGGATTCCGCCCAGCCAGTTCCTGGTGCTGTCGGCAAAAATTGCTGGAGGCGCTGAAAGCAAACTGTTACCGGGATAATGTGATCCATCCCTTGCCGTGTCTGATGCGAATGGAACCTGGTTGATCGTGAGAGCAAGACCCAGATTCAGGAACAACTGTTCATAAGGATAAATTGTTGTAGTGTCAGATGAATAGGTTATCCCGGTAATCTCGTCAGACAATTTCCAATGTCCGAATTGAATTTTGGCATTCATGAAAGGAGAATTTGACGGGCCCGGCACCATGGAATCGAATTTTACAATAAACTTTCCGGATATCACATTCAGGGGATCAACCACCTTGACATTAAGCGGTCCTGCGGAAGTTTTGTATACCGGGTGATAGGAAATCGGATAATCCGGTGATCCGTATACATTGGTAACAGAATCGGCGATCGGTTTAGCAAGAATCTCGGTAATAGTCATATCAGAGAATTCAATGGTCATTCCTCCGTTGCCTTGTCCCTGGATACGTGTGATCACCGGTCCATCACCCAATGATGAATTCATTTTATCTCCGATGGGAATATGCGGGATAGCCGTATATCGCTTGATATTTCCACGGCCCTGCAAATAGGGTATTGCCTGTCCTTTATCAAGCGAATCGGGCTGATAGGGCTTATACTGGTTGTAACCATAGGCAATCGCCATATAGTAATATTGTTTATGATTGATAAGTGCAACGGAGGTAGTCAGCGGGAACTGATCTTCCGTAAGAACGAAAGAATGGTGAATTCCTTTGTCTTCCCCGGTTACCATTACCTGTCCTACATTCCCATTCAGGTTTGCATCAAATGTCCAGTTTACAAGTTTTGAGACGCCATTCTGAATATCACATTGTGCTACCAGCCGGGCTCTTGTGTTATCTGAAAGTTCGGAAGCCCCAACAGTTGCATCCTTTAACTGGAATATCTGGTATCCTTCGAAACGATAGATGGAATCGTTTCTCTTATTATGTGCCAGGTTATCCGGGTTCGGAATATTCGGATCATATTCAGAATATTTCTCTTCGTAGTTGTTTCCTGCATCATTTGATTTCTTGTTCGAGATGTAAACGATCAGTTGTTTATCCAATTCCTGGAAGGAGAGATCAGGAGCATTGGGGCCATTCAGAACTGCGAAACAGTTATCAAATAATTTCTGGCATTTATCATCAACAATTTTCAGCAATTCGACTGATTCCCATGGGGTACCGGCAGCCCGTGCCCAGGGAATGCCAACGGTAATATAATTACAGGCGCCCGGGCGTAACGTAAACGGTCCGGCAGATTGCATAAACCTTCTGTCGCCCCAAGGGTTTCCTGCAGTAACTTCTGTCCATAATTTCGGAGAAGGTGTTTGTCCTTCTGTTCCCCAGTCGCAAACATCGGATAATTCAGGAAACATAAAATCACATTCCGGGCCTGTTCCGCCGGATGATGGGTGAGCATTTCCGCCATATCTCATTCTTTGACCATCTTTCCAGATCCCTCTCAGGAGATTATAATACTGGGGAGCGACATCAGGGTCGGTCATGTATTGTGGAACCCCCGTATTATTATGGTATACAAACCTTCTCATACCAAACCGTTCATTGTCTATGATACCATCTCCAAAGTTGATCCCGTTGATGGCTTCAGAGCGAACAATAAACATTCCACTGTCCTGATTGGTAGGTCCGTAATACATCATTATGCTAGCCTGACTCAACCCTAAACCCACAATGCTGCAATCTCCATTAAAGGAAGGTCCCTTCAGGGTATTTCCTTTAAAGGAAGGATTATCGCATCCGTCCGGGTCAAGGTATGGTCCCTGGAAAAAGTCCACACCTACGGCTGGCGGGTGGGCGCCATAAGCCTGGGGTTGCCCGCTGCCATCCACTGGGGTTCCATTGTAGCAATAACCTAAACCACGGCCTACATCGCAGCCAACATAGTCATCATTCGCATAACCCAGGTCGGGGTCAACCCATTGGCTGAAATAGGTACCAGTCAGGGTATACGTTGAACGGTTAATAAGTTCATAACTGTAAAATGTCATGTTGTTAATCTCATCGTTGGTTGCAAAGGCAAAATATTGTGCCCTTATTTCCATCCCGATGGGGTCACCCTGGGTTTCAGAGTGAACATTACCTTTATCATTGTAAACACTCCAGAGGGTCTGGTCGCCTTTCAACACCTGGTCAACCAGGATCCCGAGCGTATCATTTGTCCCGCCATTGGAGATCCTGCCTCTTTGAACTTTTTCGCCGGGTTTCAGGAACCTTGGACATAGTGCATTTGCAAAATCATAATAAGGATAATCCCCATTTTTTGGCTCATAAACCCCATTCATATCATTATCATAAAATGGTGCGAGATAGTATGCAAATCCATCTGCCCGGTCACCTTTTGCCGGCCAGTCCAGGATAGATTTCGGGATTATATAATCGGGAAAATCGGCTTGGTTATCCCACCACGCAAGAAATTCCTGGACATCTGCACGGGTAATTTCAAATAACTGGTCGTACTTGGCACAAGTTACGTTATCTACAGCAGCCGTTCCGTCAATTTTCAAGGGGCCGGGCCAGAAGTCGTTTTTTGTATGGGCAACTCCGTAATTTGGTCCTGGGCCTTGTCCATACCGGTAAGCCGCCAGCTTCAGGTTATTATTCAGGTCAATACCACCGATCCAGAGGGAAAAGGAAAACATGGAGGTTTTCTTTGATCCTTTTGGAATTTCATATTCGGCATTTTCCAGGAACCATCCGTTTCCGTATGAATAGATCAGGGTCCTGACATTGTTGATGTCAAGATATTTATAGTTGGATCCGGGAGAGCAGCCGGCAGCTGTTTGTTTTATAATCTCGGAGTCCTTTTTACCCGGTAGTTGAAGCTCCCTCGCATAAGTTACCTCGAAAATCAGCATCAGGCCGAGAGAAAGCAATAAGAAGCGAAACATATTTTTCATGGGTAGTGAATTTATGATATTACCTGTAATTCTTTTTTATCATCCTGATGATCAAACATCTGGTTTAGAAATTAAACATAAGGCCTAACCGGGTCTGTCGCGGAGAGCTATAGTCAAACGGCCGGTCCATATAGATGGAATAAAGATCCCTGTATGATGCTTCATTCACCTGTTCCTTGATCTGGTTCTGATATTCGGGGGCAGAAAGGTAGCCGTCATCTTTCGGTGAACCTGTTGCAGGGTAAACACCGGTAACATTTTGGGTATTCAGAAGGTTCAGGATTTCAATATATACATTGATGGTAGCAGGTTTTTTCTTGCCTTTCCCCATCGTGAAGTTGAAGTCCTTGTCGATTTTCAGGTTCAGGAGAAATTGCCAGGGCAAACGGGAGCCATTGATGGAACCGAGAATCGGGCCCATCTGACCATATTGAACCACAGTCG
>PLMO01000024.1 GCA_003142515.1 Bacteroidales bacterium | reverse complement strand
ACTTTTTTTCGTTAGGATTATTAAATGAAACAGGTTTTCGAATAGAATAAAAATTCAAGATCATGGAAAAAACAGGGAAATCGGTTCTTATTTATGATGGTGTCTGCAATCTCTGCACAACGCTTATACATTGGGTTATCCGTGCTGACAAGACGGGGAAAATCGCCCTGGCGCCATTTCAGTCCCGGTGGGCAGCTAAATGGCTTTCAGAAAGAGGAATGGCAGATGAAACAGGAAACACAGTGATTTATTTGAGTAATGACAAAGTTTATCTGCGGTCTTCAGCAATCCTCTGTCTTTTCAAGGATCTTGGCGGTTTGTGGAAGATCACAGGCATTTTTTATATACTGCCCGTAAAGCTAAGAGATACTCTTTACACAATTCTATCCAGGAACAGGTACCTGTTGTTCGGGAGGAAAAACAGTTACATTATCCCGGGGCCTGGTTCATCCGACCGGTTTATTGAATAGCTGGTCTGCACTGCCAGGCAACCGAAAGAGTCAGTTCCCATTAAATCCTTCCACTCAGGTTAATTTCTTCCGGATTCCGGATCAGTTGATGCCAGTTAATGTTCAGGTTTCTCCGGGATGTTTTTAAGCTCCATTTATGCGGTTTTTTCCCCGGATATCTGTATAATATTTCGATTTCACGGAATTGTTAAAATTAATCAAGATTAAATAGAAATAATAATAATAATAACTTAGTAAATACTCCGTTAAAAATATATTTTCGAAATTTAACCAATCAATAGATAAATAGAAACATCATACAAAAGAACTTCAGGTATTTTAATTACGAAAAAGGAGATTTTTCAGGAATATGAGAGCCAGGCTCATTAACAAGCGGTATATCGGTGTCATAGTTTTAATTTTAACGATAAATCTGATAAAAGCGGGACCGCCATATTTTACGGATGATCCCGATCCCGTTCCTTTCCGTCATTGGGAATATTATCTTTCTTCCCAAAATATTTTCGACACAAGATACAATTCAGCTTCCGGGACATTACCGCATGTAGAGGTCAATTATGGGGTTGTACCTAACGTTCAGCTTCATCTGGTGCTCCCTGCGGCTTACCTTTTCGCTTCCCCTCAGGATCTTAAAATCGGGTATCCTTTTACAGAATTTGGCGTGAAATACAGGTTTGTCAAAGAGAACAAAACCATTCCGGAAATTGGAATTTTTCCCATTGTCGAGATCCCTACAGTAACCGACAACCGCTTTGGTCAGGAGAATATCCAGATTTATCTTCCAGTCTGGTTCCAGAAATCCTGGAATAAACTTACCACATATGGAGGTGCCGGGTATTGGATAAATCCTGGTTCCGGAAATAAAAACTGGATTTTTACCGGATGGGAAGTCCAGTATGATTTTTCTGATTTTCTGACACTCGGTTCGGAAATTTACTACCATACTGCTGGAAAAACTGACGACTTGGCAACAGCAGGATTGAATATCGGCGGGTTTCTGAATTTTACGGATCATCTCCATTTTATTTTCTCTGTAGGTCATAGTATCGTCAATGAAAACTTTATAACCTCCTATATTGGATTATATCTGACATATTGATTAAGATAATCTCAAAAAGCGCAATTATAAAAAGGAATATTAACAATATTCTGACAGCGCACGGATTCTTGAATTTTACGTATGAGTACCGTACAGATTTTTGTATGACCATGTTACTGGTATTTATATGGATGGGTGGCATGTCAGATCAGGAAGAATATGAAATCCTTTTAATCTATTGAGTTTACGTTCCTTATAAATCCTGATAATGTTTCAAGAAGATTCGGAATTCAATAGGGTTAATTACCCTGGAGAAAATCCTAAGGCTCTTTATTGAACGCTTCTTCTGAGATGACCTTAATTTCCTCCTTTTTCAGCGTGACCAGTTTCTGGTTAACACGAACCAAATCACCGGCCAGAAGATCATTAGCTATGGTTTTACAGGAATCCACTTCTTTGGAGAGAATGTCAAGTCCTGATATCTGTGAATCTGTTGGTCTTCCTAAGTAACTCATGATGGAGCCATAGATAAAACCGATCTTTTCCCTGAGTTTCTCCTCCCCGGTAACCTTGCCTTCCTTTGTAGAAACCAGTTTCATGTGCAGGGTATCCATCCGGGTAGCGATCTCTGTGAGCTTCCGTGCGAGGGGTTTCGGAACTCCTTTTGCAAGGGTTGTTGCTTTGTCGCGGATTTCTTTTGCCTGCCGGTCGAGGTATGCGAGCGATTCAAGTAAATTGTAAGTTTTCATCAGGGCTGTTTGCCTGACTTCCCGGTCTTCCAAAGAATAAATGGATTTCGGATCGGACAGGAGCCGTATTTTCGTTTCCAACACCTCATTGTTTCTGATCAGCTTTACGGTATATTCTCCCGGAGAATAATTTGGACCGGTCATGGCTTCTCCTTCCATCTGGGGTGAAACGGGAACTTTTGGCGGTTTCATACGGATCGTCCAGTTCACCTGGTTGATCCCTTTCCGTGTACCGGCCGGGAGTTTCTTGATCAGCTTACCTTCCGGATCATAGATCTCGATGTAGATATCACCGAAAACATGGCGCTTCTTCATGTAGTATAAGATCGGCGCTGATTCTTCCGGAACCTGCCCGATAAATTCATCATCCCCGTTCCATTCCTGGTTAAATGAATGTTCGCGGATCACATAGTCTTTTGCTTTGATGAATTTCACATCGGCATCCTGGAACTCCTGTGAAAGCTGGCGCAGCGGGGTCAGGTCGTCAATGATCATGATTCCCCGGCCATGGGTGGCCAGTACCAGCGATTGGTCACGCGGGTGAATAACCATATCCATAACCGGGACCTTTGGAATATTCCCTTTGAAACAAGCCCAATTCTGTCCCCCGTTGAGGGAAATATAAAGACCCGATTCCGATCCCAGGAAAAGCAGATTGGGATTGACAAGGTCCTGTTTGATGATGTGGCAATAGGCTTTGATCGAAGTATCAGCCAGTGCTTTCCAGGTCTTTCCCAGGTCAGGGGATCTGAAAATATAGGGAGTCTTGTCGCCCATCCGGTGGCCGTCGAACGTCACATAAACCGTATTTTTATCAAAACGACCGGGTTCTACATATGAACACCAGGTATTGACAGGCAGTCTGGGAATGTTCTTCACCACATTCGTCCATGTTTTTCCGCCATCATCGGTAACCTGCAGGTTGCCGTCGTCGGTACCTGCCCATATGATAAGGCTGTCGAATGGCGATTCGTTGATCGTATAAATCGTACAGTGATTTTCGGCCGAAGAATTATCAACGGTAAGTCCGCCAGATTTTTCCTGTTTTTCTTTTTTCGGGTCATCGGTGGTAAGATCGGGAGAGATCCTTTTCCAGGTATCCCCCCGGTTGCTGGTCTTGTAGAGGTATTGTGCACCTGTATAGAATGTATTCCCGTTTGGGCTAAATACCATAGGGGTGTTCCAATTGAATCGCAGTTCTTTCATCTCTTTTTCCCTGAATGGGGTCAACGATTTGTATTCGCCGGTCCGGAGAGAGTACCTTGCGATCTTCCCTCCCTGGAATTGCCAATAGAGGATTGTTGAATCAAGCTTGTCGCAATACACATAAAAGCCATCCCCGAAACCGACACTTTTCCAGCTGCTGTTTGTGATTCCGGACGAAACCCTGGATGGAGCGTACCATGATCCGTTATCCTGGAGCCCGCCATAAACGTTGAATGGATCTGCCATATCGGTGCTCACATGGTAAAACTGGGAAACCGGCAGGTTTCGCATGAACCGCCAGGTATTCCCTTTGTCCATGGAATAATAAACACCCCCATCCGTTCCCATGTAAAGCAGGTTCGGGTCTTTTTTTCCAATATAAATAGGATGGCAGTCGCTGTGGTAGTTTCCTCCTTCGACGGCAGCTGAACCGAATGTCTTCCCGCCGTCGGTACTTTTAAACAGGTTAAATCCGGGTTTATAGACGATGTTTGTATCGACCGGGTCAAGGGCAAGAAATGAAAAATAGAAAGGTCTGTCGTTTATAGCTTCCGACTGGCACATCAGGTTCCAGGTGATCCCTTTGTCGCCCGACCGGTACAATCCTGTTTTCTCCGCTTCGATCAGTGTATATACGATACCGGATCTGACCGGAGATATTGAGATCGAAACTCTCCCAAGGATACCGGCAGGAAGCCCGGTGGTAATCTTCGACCAGGTCTTTCCGCCGTCGGTTGACCGGAAGAGTCCGCTTCCTTTACCTCCGGAACTGAACGACCACGGAGTTCTCCGGAATTCCCACATACCTGCGTACATGATATCCGGATCACCGGGGTCGATAGCCACATCACAGCATCCTGTATTCTCATCAATGTAGAGTATTTTTTTCCATGTTTTACCGCCGTCGGTGGTTTTGAATAATCCCCTTTCAGGACTGGAGTTCCAGAGGTTTCCAAGGGCTGCAACGAAGACGATATCAGGATTTTTCAGATCAATCGCGATTTTTGAGATACGTTCGGATTTATCCAAACCCATTTTTTGCCAGGTTTCGCCGGCGTTGTTTGTTTTATAGATGCCGTCGCCGACGGAAGTAGAATTCCGTACCCATACTTCGCCTGTTCCGACCCATACTGTATCGGGGTGATGCTGGTCGATAGTGATGGCCCCGATCGATTGATTGTATTTGTCGAAAACGGGTTTAAAGGTAGTTCCGTAGTTTTTGGACTTCCACAATCCTCCGCTGGCTGCCCCGACGTAAAGGATGGCCGGGTTCCGATCAACCGCATCCAGGGCGGAAATTCGGCCGCTCATGGTAGCCGGGCCTATCTGCCGGGTTTTGATGTCTCCAAAGGTGTTTTCGTCCACCCTGATTTGAGCCAGGGCCGTTTGTGCAATCAGGCTGCACATCGAAATAAAAATGATATGGTTCATATGTTTCGGACTATTGAAAGCAACGATGGATTATTTTTTTACTGGTTTAATAAAGAGACTGTCGCTGACCGGAAGATTGATCTCCATTTTATCCGTTTCCATCTGGGAAACCGTTTGCCCCTTGAATTTATTTGTATTGGTTTTGGCCATTAATACGCCATTGAACTCACTGTAATTGGAAAAGTAGCATTCACTTTCGGTTTCATTACCCTGGATCTTCACGGTGGCAGCCATTTTGAGCGGCACATAGTTTTCCGCATCGATGAACCAGGTTTCTATATCTCCGTCTGCTTTGGTCAGTTTTATTTTATAGACTGCCGAACCTTCAAAATCTTCTTTACCAATCAGTTCAGCTTTATGACCTTTTTCCTTCCAGTTATAGAGATCTCCTTCAAGGTCGGCCTGGCTTTTCATCTCCTTCTTATCATCTGTAGTCATGTCCTGTGGATCAGAGGACCCGGACCAGGGAACGATGCTCCATCCCTGATTTCCGTCGAAAGACCGGATCATTCTATTTCCCTGCACTTCTACCTCGATCCTGAGTTTTCCCGGGCGCTTCATATAAACCTTAACGGGATATTCCATGCCCTGTGAAATAGTTTTTCCTGTAACGGTTACCGTCTGCCACTCCTTCATCTTCTCGATGCCGATTGCTTTGTAATAGGCTGAAAGAATGTCGTCAAGCTTCGCTTCCTGCGCCCAACAGGCCATTGAACCCAAAAGGGAGATTGCGATGAATAAGATTAGTCTTGTTTTCATTTAGTCCATTTTTTCAAAATTACATTTTTTGATTCTGGTTTTATCCAGAATATCGGGTCTTCATCAATAAAGCATCTTGTCCTGTTTCTCCTTCCATTCCCTGAAAAGCCCGGCGGCTTCGGGATGAGAAACCTGGTAAAAGGAAAGAGTTCTTTCTTCAGGCAGAAGCTTCATTTCCTCATAAATGTAATTGTCCTTGAACCCGATAGCTTCAGCCTGGAAGCGGGTTAAACAGTAATAAACCTCCTTGATGTTGGCCCAATATATTGCCGAAAGGCACATAGGGCAGGGTTCGCAGGTTGCATAGATCGTGGCACCGGAAAGATCAAAATTGCTGATGTTTTTGCAGGCTTCACGGATTGCAACGATCTCGGCATGTGCGGTAGGATCATTCTTTGAAATCACCTGGTTTCCGCCTATCCCGATAATTTTGCCATCCTTTACCACGACTGCCCCAAAAGGTCCGCCAGCATTGGTTCTAAGTGATTTAAAGGCCTCTTTGAAAGCTAAATTGAAGTAATCCTCGTGTGATTTCATAAATACAGGATCCATGTATGACCATTTTGAATAACAGGAAAATGTCAACGACAAAAATAACAGGTAATTCGGTCCGATGAACGAACAATCACATTTTAGGTTTAACCCACGAAGGCCATTTTCTGATTTCATTAATGATGGCCTGCGTAGTGGAATGATCATCTTTGATATACCAGTTCAAGGTTTGCTGGGTAGTCGTTTTATCTTCTGAATAGTGAAAGAAGAGGATGGATTTGACCGCGGGGTAATTCACGGGAAGTTATGCGAATGCCTCTTCAAACCATTTACTCCGGTCTCCTCCTGCTGCCAGGCAACCCAACTCGGTTAACATGATCGGTTTTTTAAAGGCTGCCAGTTCTGCATAATACTTCCCGAAGATCTCTTTGAATGTCCACCATTTCGACCATTGTGCAACGTTCCCGTAATTGAGTGTACCGACACCGACAAAATCAACAAATTCGTTTCCCGGGTAGAATGCATCAAAATACCCATAAGCAAGGTGAGGTGACCAGATCCAGATAACATTGGTGGCTCCGGCTCCGACAAACAGGTTATGAACATGACGCCAGGCTGCAATAAAATTCTTTGCCGAATTGTTGTGCGGCCCCCAGGGATAACGGTAAGGGTCGTTCATCTCATGGCCCAGCCTGATAAAAATCGGACGTCCTGTCGACCTGGCATCATCCGCCCAATTTTGGATGTAAGTATCATATTCCCCTTTTGCCACATCTGCCATTCCTCCTTTATCCCGGTTTTCCACTTTCCTGAGATGAGGATAACTTTCCGCATCAAAATCCGTAAGCCAGGGTTCCCAGGTAATTACCGGAATGGAGCCCATTTCATAGATCGCATCAACCTGTAATTTCGGAAATTGTTCTTCCGGTTTACTTCCCCAGGCAGTTTAGAGGTGAATAAGCGGAAAGGTCATCTTCAGCGAATCTTCCAGTGAAATAATGCTTTCAAACGATTCACGGGTTTGATTGTCATAAGCCCCGAATAAAATCACCGGGGGATTTTTGAACAGGACAGGATTTGACTTGAATGTCTGAAACCATCTGAGTTGATCAATCCGCTTGTGCTTACGGTTGTCAATGATGAGATTTTGTTCTACCTTGTTGACTGTTGCCCCTGCATGAAAAAATAAATTTTCCAGCGGTCCGCGTGATTTACTGCCTGCAAATGAGATCACCAGGATGATCCCTATCCCAAGTAAAAGGGCAGCAAGCGTATAAAAGATCCGGTGTGATCGTTTTGTCATCAGATTACTTGTTAATCTTGTTTAAATCAACTTTCTTCCAGGGATCTTCGGTTTTCAGGTGTTGCGCTTCCCATGCTGCCAGAATCCCCCCGAACGATAATATAAAAGCGATAAAAGCAAATCCCATCATTCCCCAGGTTTTTTCAGCCGAAAGGATCAACTCACTTTCAGGAACATAAAACCTCCGCTGGATATATACTGCTGCCAGTGCGAGGATAAAAAACAGGACATGGATAACCAGCGGACGGGCGAACGGTGTAAAATATCCTGTCACGGCTTTCTTTGCCGTAGGTATATATGGGATCTCCGCATTTACAACCGCCAGTAAGAATCCCAGGAAAAATACCGGCCAGCTGGCATACTTAAGGATCATACCACGCCAATGTAATCCCCATTCTGTTTCCGGGTGCACCATCCATCTCTGAACATAAAGATAAATCAGAATTGCAATAAATGCAACAGATGACCCATGAATAAGGAAGTCGACAAACGACATATGAGCGGGAAGGATCCCGGTTAAGAAAAAATAAAAAGGAATGAGAGTAAAGAAAAAAGAGGTAACGCCAACTAAGTAATATGTCCCGATGGTGAGATAGGAGAGTTTTTGCCAGCCGGTCAGTTTACGAAACAATTTCGGGATCTCTACAAAGGTAACCTCAAACACACCGCGTGACCATTTTAACTGTTGTTTGCAGAAGGAACCGAAATCCTCCGGCACCAGTCCGCGGCTTACTACCACCGGGTTGTAGATCGATTTCCACCCGGCCGCATGTAAACGGATTGATGTGATCAGATCCTCGGCGAGTCCGATGCCATGACCCCCAATGCTCTCCAGGGCTTTTCGCCGGAATGTACAATTTGCGCCGATAGCCACTGCCGAACCAAGCCCATGTAATCCCATCTGCGTGGGTCCGTAAAACGTGTAGGTTTGTTCGGCTGCTCCTTTTGCGGTAAACGACCGGTACTGGTTGTAATAGGCTTGTGAAACCTGTACAAACCCCACCCGTTCGTCACTGAAGAAACCCAGGGTATGATCCAGAAATTCCGGGAATGGAATATGATCCGGATCGAGGATCAGGATGAAGTCTTCATGCGTAAGCTGAAGTGCTTTGTTTACTTTCCCGGCTTTTGCTCCGGGTAAACCGACCAGTTCCAGCCAAACTGCTCCATATCTCTCTGCAACTTTTTTAAATTCCGGATCCTGAGTGTCATCCAGCAAATAGGTGGTATGCGGATAACTTATATTGCTGCATGTTTCCAGGGTTTTCTCGAACATGGATAAAGGTTCCCCGGGAGAACTTGTTGTAAAGATAGCCACACTCAATCCACCGGGAGCAGGTACCTGAACCGGTTTTTGTATCCGAAGATAATTGATCCAAATTAAAATCAGGCGGCTGATCCCGTACCAGAAAAAGAGGCTCAGTAAAATGAATAACCAGGTGTTCCCGATGTGCTCTTTGTGAAACCACCAATCGGCAAACTGAAAAATACTGATAATGCCGGCAAGAACCAGGATCAACAAAACAAACCTTTCCCTGGTCCTCATAGAAGAAGCTTCACGATGCCTCCAGAGATCTTTACTATGTTTTCTTTTCATTCGGGAATCGAATGTTCAAACCGATACCGGCATAATGACTGGTATAAAAATAGGTACTCATATAGGTGTACTCCGCCTGCAAATGGATCCGCTCTGTTACTTTCATCAATACCTGTAATTGAACAGTTAAAGGGTAAAAACTGGTAGTTGCAAAACCTGTTTTCAGAATTGTGTTATTTGTTTCGTCTTTATCGAGGTAAAGATAAGGAGCTTGTGTGGTTGCGTAAAATCCGGCATTCGCATTGATCGAAAAATCCAGCCATTTCAAAGGATGGCCGGTTATCGCCAAAAGAAACGAATGGATCTGCTGATCGATTGGTGTATAATAGGGATTGTAGATCCCTGCAATTTTTGCATTCGCGTTGTAATTGGAGATGATCTCAGCTAAAGAATTCTCTGAAACAAACCGGTTTTTCTTTGAATTACTGTAATTGTAACCATATCCGAACCGGAACTGAAAAACGGAAAATTTCACCGGGGGCCCGAATACCCATGCGTACCCTGTATAGGTAAGATTGTGATCCATCGGATAGGTAGACACTTCAACGGCAGCTTGCCCATTCCAACTGTTCTGGTTATTCCAGCCAATTGAACCGGCCAGGTGGTTTTGAATCACCATCGTGTCAACACTGCTACGGGTCGCAAAATAGGGATTTTTTTGAGCAGAAACGGATAAGACCAGATGCTGCAGAAAGATTTTATCGATGGACAGGTTACCGGTCCATGTATAGCTGCTCTTATAAGGGAATCTCATCACTCCGGCATCTTCACTGATGGTCAGGTTCGCCTTACTGATAAAAGATGTATTTCCGCCCTGGAAAATAAACGCATTGGCAGTTTTTCCATTCCGGATCATAAAAGGAGCCTGGAAAGTGAAACGTAAAGCTGAAAGTGCGTTAAAATATAAACCGCCTCCCAGCATTATTGATGCCGTTTGCATGGGTTGGTCATCCGTACCGTATCCTGCACCGAATTTCAGGTAAGGAGAACGGGCAAGGGCAATCTCTTTGTAAAGAGAAGAGATATCCTGATCCTTCGGATCTCGCTTCAGGATTTTGGTTACCAGCAAAGTGGCATCATGGTACCTGCACCTCCAAAAGAGGATCCTTGCAAGAGCCGTCAGGGCCTGTGAATTGGTTGAATCATAAGCCAGGTAACCTTTCAGAAGTTGTCCGGCTTTTTCAAATTCACCGCATTTCACGAGAATCTTAGCGTAATCCAGCTGGAGATACAAGTTTTTGGGATTCGATTTTATTGCTTTTTCATATAGCTGTTTTGATTTCCCGATCCGGTTGGCCCAAAAGGCAGTTTGAGCCGTCAACCAGGCCACGTTCAGATCATCCGGATGACTTGCATAGGTCTTTTTCAGAAGGGAAAAGGATTTGTGAATTTTGCCTTTTGCCCGCAACTGTTTTGCTATGTTCAAGGTATCCGACACGGTTTGAGAATGAGAAAACACTCCATGAAGAAGGAGGAAAAAAAATAAGGAGACAGTTAAAAAAAATCGCATCAATAAAAACCCGAGGTGAATTAAAGAAATCTCTTTATAAAATGAGGGATCCGTCTACAAATCAATAAAACTATCTTTTTTAATATATCGTAACGGTTTGCGAAGCGATTTATTTTAATATCAGGCAGGATAGGATCCTTACAGCAACTCATACCGGTAAGAATCCTGGCGGATAAAAATAAATAACAGGAGGGTGAAAGCCCAGAGTGAAGATCCCCCGTAGCTGAAGAATGGCAGGGGAATGCCGATCACCGGGATCAGACCGAGCGTCATCCCAATGTTTATCGTGAAATGAAAAAAGATAAGGGAGGCAACACCATACCCATAAAACCGGCTAAACCTCGATCGCTGTCTTTCCGCCACAAGAATGATCCGGATGAGTAGAGCGATGAAAAGTCCAATCACGACAAAACTACCTGCGAATCCCCATTCTTCCCCGACGGTGCAAAAAATAAAATCGGTACTTTGCTCCGGAACAAAATTGTACTTAGTTTGGGTACCCTGCAGAAATCCTTTTCCCCAGGCACCTCCCGAACCGATTGCAATGAGCGACTGATTTACATTATAGCCGGCTCCTTTCAGGTCAATATCTTTACCGATCAGCACATTCACACGTACCCGTTGGTGAGGCTCGAGGATGTGGTTGACGAAATAATCCACAGAAAAAACAAAACCTACAGAAGCTAGATAAACAAGGGAAATAAAAAGGATGTTCCGGATCTTTCGTTTTGAATAAAGAAAGAAAAACAGTGCAATGATAAGTAATAAACCAAGAATAATGAATTTATTGATCAGCAGGGAAANNCCTGCCCTGTATAAGACAAAGATGAACGCAAAGAAAACGATGGCTGACCCGGTATCGTGCTCCAGGAAAATGAGAAGCGATGGGAAGAGGATGAGGCCGATTGCGGCAAACAAATCGTTTCGTTTACGGATATCCGTTTCAATCTTGCTCAGGAATTTTGCCAGCGCCAGGGCTGTTCCCATCTTGGCAAACTCACCGGGTTGTAAAGCAATGCCTGCAAACTGGAACCAGGATTTTGAACCGGAAATTTCTTTCCCCATAAAAATAACGGCGATCAGTAACAGGATGCATAAAATATAGATCAGATAAGCAAACTGGGTGAAGAATTTTCCATCGATCAGAAGGACGATCAATCCAAGGAATAATGCGGCAAGGATCCAGGCCAGCTGTTTCCCGTATTTCACGTGCATATCGACAATGCTACCGTGGTTCTCGTCATAAACAGCTGCATAGATATTGAGCCAGCCCATAATCACGAGCAGCAGGAAGATGATAACTAACCACCAGTCGATGTGTTCAAATATGCCGCGACGTTCTCTCATTGGTCAATAACTTTTTCCTGGTGTAACAGGTTCCCGGTGATCATGCTTTGTTCGACATTTTTTCGCTTGATTTCCCTGTTGATGTATTTTTCGATCATCAGGGTCGCCATGGGAGCGGCATAGATGGCTCCAAATCCCGCGTTTTCGACTACTACGGCAACGGCGATCCGGGGATTGTCTTTCGGTGCAAATGCGATGAAAATGGAGTGATTTTTCCCGTGCGGATTTTGTGCAGTTCCGGTCTTTCCGCAGATCTCTATGCCATCGACCCTCGACGCAAATCCTGTGCCTCCTGCCTCCATTACATCGTGCATGGCTTCAACCACAATGGGAAAATATTGCGGATCGATGCTACAGAAATGCTTTTCCTTGAAGGTCTTGTTCAGGTTGTCTTTTTTTCCGATCGCTTTTACGATATGTGGGGTATAGTAGAACCCCCGGTTGGAGATAATGGCAACAAGGTTGGCCAGCTGTAGCGGTGTGATCCCGATCTCACCCTGACCGATGCCCAGGGAGATGATGGCCATCGAGGTCCAGCGGTTTTTTCCATGGTACCGGTCGTAATAATTAGAAGAAGGAATGTTCCCATTCAGTTCGCCGGGAAGGTCAATCCCGAATTTATGCCCAAAACCGAAACTCATCACCAGGTTTCTCCATATTTCATACCCATCACGGGTTGTAGTGAAAGGCCGTTTGTCAATGATCGATTTGAACACACGGCAATAATACGTATTGCAGGAATGCTGAATGGATTGGCGGAGGTCGAGCGGGGAAAAGTGGTTGTGACAGGCGACTTTCTTGCCGTTTCCCAGCGGAAATCCACCCGGACAGCTGTAACGTGTATCCGGCGTCAGGACTCCAACCTGCTGCCCGACCAGGGCATCCACCACCTTGAACGTCGATCCCGGCGGATAGCTGGCCATCAGGGCCCGGTTGAAAAGGGGAACCATGACAGAATCCTCGAGAAGCTTGGTATAATTGGTTCTCCGGATTCTTCCGACCAGGAGGTTCGGATCATAAGAAGGACTGGTAACCATACAAAGGATTTCCCCGGTGGAAGGTTCAAGGGCTACGATACTTCCTTTTTTACCGGTCATAAGATGCTCGCCATAGGCTTGCAGATCGGCATCGAGCGAGGAATAAAGGTCGGTGCCGGAATAGGCAATCGTATCGTATTTTCCCCCCTGGAAGCTGCCTTTGTCGCGGTTCAGCACATCCACAACCCGGATCTTCATCCCCTTTTTCCCCCGAAGTACTTCTTCATAGGATTTTTCGACACCGCTGATCCCGATGTAATCCCCCGATTTATAGTAAGAACTGTTTTCTATGATCTCCGGGCTGACTTCCCCGATATACCCGAGGGTATGAGCAGCAATGGAGTAAGTATATTTTCGAAGGGTACGCGGCTGGACAAAAAATCCCGGGAAACGAAACATCTTTTCTTCGAGGTAACCATAATTTTCGCGGGTGATCTGTGATTCAAAAATAGAAGGGCGGTAAGGAGAATAATTCCGTGCTTTTTCCACCCGTTCAACAAAGTCTTTTTTCTCGATCTCGAGAAGGCGGCACAACTCGGCAGTATCGATATTTTTCACCTGTTTCGGGATTACCATCAGGTCGTAGGCAGCTTCATTGTAAACCAGCAACTTCCCGTAACGATCGTATACCAGTCCCCTTGCAGGATACTGTGTGATGTATCGCAGTACATTGTTATTGGCTGAAAGAATGTATTTATCTGCAATGATCTGGATGAAAAAAAGCCGGATTACATAAGCCAACCCGATTACGAGAAAAAGCCCGATGACTATAAATTTCCTGTTCGCATAAACACGTTCCATCTGTCCTACTTCCTCCTAAGAATGATTTCAGGCGTGGTAATCACGTTGCTTTTGTTTAGCGCACGATCGTAAATGAAAGCTTCGAATTTAATGGTGTCATGAAGTGGAGGAGGATAGAGGTCCATGGTATCGGCAATAAACCCATTGATCGGTTTGTTAGGATCATTGGGAGTCAATACCGGGATTCTGGCGCTGAAAGGGATCGTCAGGTCAACCTGTTTGAAAACGCCATTCTGCTTTTCAAAATAATTGATCACATAATTGTAATAATAAGGCCCGTTCCGCTGATAGGGAGGGAAGGTGTCGGATGGGTTCAGGCCGATGTCACCGTTCCCATCCTGGTAAGAGATCGTCAGAATGCCCATTCTCACAACCTGGGCCGTGTCGACAAACAGTTCAAGACTGAGGAAGGAAATTACCGGGGTATCCTGAAAATTCTGCTTCTTCATGCACCCGTTGAAAACCGTGAGAATTGCTCCAATAAAGAAAAGATAGAAGAAAAGCTGCTTTTTCATGGTTGACCCTGTTCAAGATATTTTCTTCCCGAAATCTTACCTTTGCAGGAACTCAATTCAGATTCGGGCTATAAAATTACGATTTTTTCAATCGGGATCAGGTTAGTAAAATTAAAAATGGAATTCAGAAACAGGGTTTTCGGACACTTAGATGAAGGTGATTTCAATGTTGCTGCCCTGGATATTTTTCATTTTCAGTACGACAGGAATAAAATTTACAAAAGATATGCCGATGCTCTTGAAATTGTTCCTGGAAATATAACCCATTATTCACAAATCCCTTTTCTGCCGGTATCATTCTTCAAGACACATCCGGTCATCTCAGGAATTTCTTTACCTGAAAAAAGTTTCCTGAGCAGCGGGACCACAGGTATGGAACGAAGCCGTCACGACATTCTGGACCTTTCGGTTTACGATGAATCCCTGATGAAAGGATTTGAGGGATTTTACGGATCTATTGATTCGTATGTTGTTTTCGCACTGACCCCTGACCAACAACAGAATCCTGATTCCTCCCTCATTTACATGATCAGCAAATGGATCCTGAAAAGTGGTTCGGAGGTTTCCGGCTTTTATCTTGATCGCCCGGAAATCTTGGCAAAGCTGCTGGAAGAACATGAATCTTCCGGAAAACGATCGCTCCTGATTGGGTTGAGCTATGCCCTGATCGATTTTGCGGAGAAGTTTCCCCTGGCATTACCCGGTGCTGTCATCATGGAAACAGGTGGGATGAAGGGTAAAAGAAAAGAGATGATCCGGGAGGAGTTGCATGCCTTTCTTTCAGAACGGTTCCAGTGCAAAAACATTCATTCGGAATATGGGATGGCCGAACTGCTTTCACAGGCCTATGCAAAAGAAAACGGGCATTTCAAGACGCCGCCCTGGATGAAAATGATGGTGCGCGACATAAATGATCCCCTCAGCCTGCTTCCTGACGGGAAGACCGGCGGTATCAATATCATCGACCTTGCCAATTTCAATTCCTGTTCCTTCCTCGCCCTCCAGGATCTTGGGAAAATAAATAGTGACGGCACCTTCGAAGTGCTGGGAAGGTTCGACTTCAGCGATCTGCGGGGTTGTAACCTGATGGTAGATTAATCGAGCGGATCTCCAACCGGTTCCAGGATTTCCGGTGAATCATATCGGGAGGAATTTACCAGTGTGGAAACCGGGTAGGCAAGGAGGGAGGAGGCTGCACAGGGCTTCATCAATTCAATCAACGCTTCATCAGGTGAGTTTTCAATCCATTTCTTTTCTGTATCCCTGTCAAGGATGACCGGCATGCGGTCGTGAATTTTTTCCATCAATGAATTCGGAACTGTTGTGAGGATAGCAAACGACCGGATTTCCTCTCCTTCCTGATTGGTCCATTTGTCCCAGATCCCCGCCATGGCAAAAGCCGAACCATCTCTTCGTGTAATCCGGAACGGCGTTCTTACAGTTCCTTTCTTCCATTCAAAAAAACCATCGCTGAGCACCAGGCATCTTTTACTCTTAAAGGAATTTTTAAAAGAAGGTTTTTCCAGGATGGTTTCCGACTTGGCATTGATGAGCTTATTCCCGATAGAGATGTCTTTTGCCCAGAAGGGAATGAATCCCCAACGATACAGGCTCAATTCACCGGGATTTTCATTTGAAATGACGGCAAGTTTCTGGGTTGGGGCGCAGTTGTAACGGGCTTTGTAAATCGCGCTTCTTATCGTCACTCCAAACCGTTCTTTTATCATTTCATCTTCCAGTATAAAAGAATAACGTCCACACATAAATCAGTTAACAATTAACAGTTAACAATGAACAACTAACAATGAATAATTTTATCATTCGTTCTGGTTATTTTCCTCCAACCACAATGACGATCTCTCCCTTAACGACCTTGCTCCGGAAATGTCCGGCCAGTTCTTCCAATGTTCCCCTTGCATTTTCTTCATGGATCTTCGACAACTCCCGTGATACGCAGGCGAGCCGGCCGGGGCCAAAAACACCGGCAAACTGTTCCAATGTCTTTACTAAGCGGTGAGGGGATTCATAGAATACCAGGGTGCTCTCTTCTTCTGCCAGTTTAAACAATCTCGTCTGGCGTCCCTTTTTATGCCGAAGGAATCCTTCAAAAACAAAACGATCGCAAGGCAGGCCTGAATTCACCAATGCCGGGATCAGTGCAGTTGGCCCGGGAAGGCATTCGACCATAATATTTTCTTTAAGGCATTCCCGTACCAGCAGAAACCCCGGGTCGGAGATGCCGGGTGTTCCGGCGTCACTCACCAGTGCAATTGTGGATCCACCCTTCAGCCTCTCGATGACCGCATGAACCGATTTGTGTTCGTTGAAGGCATGATGCGATGACAATTTATTCTCTATTCCGTAATGTTTCAGGAGGATCAGGGTTTTCCGTGTATCTTCAGCCAGCACCAGTTCCGCTTCCTTCAGGATACGAATGGCCCGGAGGGTAATGTCTTCGAGGTTGCCGATAGGCGTTGGTACAATGTAAAGCCTTGCCATTTGCCTTATCTGTTCATGACGAGCTTGAACCCGATCCCGTGAATATTGATCAGTTCCACGGAAGGATCTTCTTTCAGGTACTTCCTGAGTTTGACGATGTAAACATCCATGCTGCGGGCATTGAAATAGCTGTCATCGCTCCAGATCTTGTTCAGTGCCGTGCTGCGTTCGAGCGTTTCGTTCGCATTGCTGCATAGCAAACGCAGGAGTCCGGCTTCCTTAGAGGTGAGTTTCTGTTCTTTTCCCTTGATGGCTAAAACCTGGCGGTTGAAATCGAAAGTATACATGCCAACCTGGTAGGTGTTCTCGTTTTCCGCATTCCGGCCCGAATCTTCCGTCCTGCGAAGGATCGCCTGCAGGCGCATCAGCAGTTCCTCCATGTTGAAGGGTTTGGTCATATAATCATCGGCACCGGTTTCAAATCCTTTTAGCTTGTCTTCCTGCAATGATTTCGCCGTAAGAAACATGATCGGGATCTTCGGATTCGAAAGGCGGATCTCTTTTGCTACAGAAAAACCATCCCTGACCGGCATCATGATGTCGAGGATACAAAAATCAAATTCTTTCTTTTGAAAAACATCGACCGCCTCCTGGCCATTGATGCAAAGTGTCGTTGTATACCCTTTCACATCCAGGAAATTCTTAAGGATGTTCCCGAGATTATGGTCGTCTTCTGCAAGAAGAATACGCGGCTGATTTTTTTCCATTGACCTGGTTATCTTATACGATAATTACTCATTCTGTAAAAGGCAGGAAAACCCTGAATNNCTGATCCTCCCGTGATGCTCCTCCACAATGGCCTTGACATAACTAAGTCCCAATCCAAATCCCCGCACCTCCTGTATGTTTCCCGTCGGAACCCTGTACAATTTATCAAATATTTTCTTTTGTTCTCCTTTGCTGATACCGATGCCATGGTCTTCGATCGTCAGAAGGATCCCGTTGGATGTGTTCTCGGTTCTTATTGTAATAACGGGTTTCCGGGGAGAATATTTGTTTGCATTATCCAGGAGGTTGTAAACGAGGTTAGTAAGATGAACTTTATCGCCCAAAAGAACCGGGTTCGTTGCCTTGCACTGTTTCCTGATCACACCGTCTTTGATCTCCACCTGGATGCGGATGTTCTTAATGACATCGGTGATCACTTCATGCAGATCGATGCGTTCCCGCTTCATCTTCAGCTGCCCTTTCTCTATCACCGCCGTTTGCAGGATCTTTTCTGCCATCGTGGCCAGCCGCTTATTCTCTTCCAGGATGATGTTGATGTAACTTTCCGTGAATTCAGGGGACCGCACGATGTCATGATCGCTCAGTGCTTCGCATGCGAGGGAGATCGTAGAAATAGGGGTTTTGAATTCATGGGTCATGTTGTTGATGAAGTCATTTTTCATCTCCGACAGTTTTTTCTGGCGGAAAATGGTGGTAATAGTATAGGTAAATGAATATACAATGACGATGATGAGGATAATGGAGATCAGCAGCATTCCCCAGAGTTCGGTAAGGAGGAATTGTTTTTCATGCGGGAAATAGAGAAGAAGGTATTCCGGGGATGTGAAGATATCGCTCACAAAAAGACGCGCAGCAGATCCTTTTTCGATCAGGATTTTACGCATTCCCGGATCCTTTTCGATCAGGAATACATCCCTTTCCGGGTTGTAAATGCCGAACTCGAAACGGGTGTCGATACCGCGGATGTTCAACTCAAGCAGGATGAGTGAATCCAACTGCGATTCGGTGATAAAACGTTCATAGAGCAGGTGGCGGTTGAAGTTCAGCATTCCTTCATACGGGTTCGCCTCAGATGCTTTCCGCTTTTCCAGTTTTTCAATTTTATTGACCACCTTGGACAGAACGTCGGTGACTGTCCGCTGGAAGGTAGCCTCTTTCACGGCCGAAGCATTATTGATCCAGTAGATCTGTATCCCCATCAACCCAATCAGGGCAATGGTCATCACGATGATGGTAAATATGATGATCCTGCGGTTCATTCCCACAAAAGTACGCTATTTTGAAATGAGCTTTTAACAATTTTTAACGTAAATTAATATTCCTTAACAGTATGATGGCCATTTCCAGACTATCTTTGCTGAACTGGAAAATGGCAAAAGAGCAAATGCAATACCAGTGATTCTTTTTTGGCTAATGTGAGTTTGTGCGAATTACCTGATTTAAAGTTTTGTTTATTGATTGAGTGATGTGTCCGCCCTGGCGGACACATCTTTTTTTTGTACAGTCCCTTCAATATAGTACTTTCGTCTTCCATCAGGAACTAACTAAATAAAGATGAACATAGATATCAGTAAAGCGATTTCCTTTGCCGGCGCGGAAAGGATTAAACAAAATGAAACGGAATTAGAATCACTCCATAAAGTTTTGATAAACGGCACCGGAAAAGGGAATGATTTCCTCGGCTGGGTGAAGTTACCGG
>PLMO01000127.1 GCA_003142515.1 Bacteroidales bacterium | reverse complement strand
AACAGCCATCATGCGGGCTTATATCAAGGGGATTGATGGGATAAAAGGAATCTCCAGGACGAAAGCAGAAAAGATAAAACTGTTAGCCAACATGAGTGTTGCAAAATCATCTCATCCTGTGGACGAAATCATGATTAAAACATTGGCTGAGGATATTCAATACCATCAAAATCGGATAGAAGGACTTAAAGATTATCTCATTGGGATGTATAAAAATTACAATGTTAGCTTACTTAAAAGCATCCGTGGAATTAGCGACTGGACCGCATCGGCATTTGTGATGTTGTTAGGAGAAATTGACCGGTTTGAAGATACAGATCAGATCGCAGCTTTTTATGGAGTTCATCCTCGATTTAAACAAAGTGGCGATGGTAAATGGGGTAATCACATGAGCAAACAAGGCAATAGTGCCATGAGATACATGCTTTATATAGCCGCGAACAATGTTGTTCTGCATGAACCCTATTTTAAAAAACTTTATCACCACTATATCAGCAAAGGGAAAAAACCAAAGTCAGTGAGAGGGATCATAATGCATAAACTTCTTCGGGTGATTTATGGCATGTTAAAGAACCAACAACCTTTTAATAGCAGTGTTGATGAAATGAACCAGATGAAAACACCGGCTTACCTTGAACAGCAGATAACAGACAGAACCAGAAGATACCAGGAACTTAATGTGAATGCGCCCATATCGAGAAGCAACTATAAAAAAAGAAGAGCCGTCTTGGAGTGCCAAATATCAGAGACTGATATATGTGCGGCATCATCCTCAACGACTCTTCCTCAAAAATAAAAAATTTTTGAAAATTAATTTGGAAATTAACGGTATAACTTTGCGGTAAAATTTTGAAAACAACTTTTCGAAGTGAATTTATTTTGATAACGCAGGAATTGACTTGCATAGTGCAGTAAAGATCTCATCAATAGTTCCGACACCTCTGACATTTTTCAGCAGTTTCCTCTCCTCATAGTATTCTATAAGGGGTTTGGTATGCTTATGATATTGAACCAGGCGGTTTTTAATCACCTCTTCGGTATCATCTTTCCGGCCCTGGTCCTGTGACCGTTTAAGCAGGCGCATCACCAGTTCTTCTTCATCCACATCTAATGAAAGAACGAGGGAAACTTTTGTTCCTAATTTCTCCAGCATCCGGTCGAGTTCCTTTGCCTGATTCAGGGTACGGGGAAAACCATCCAGCACAAAACCGTCGGCGGTATTGTTTTTCCTGAAAACCGATTCCATGATCTNNTGTTCCCTGGCTCACTTCCGACCGCAAGATGTCGCCCGTAGATACATGTATCCAGCCATATTTTTTCGCAATCTTTATTGCTTGTGTCCCTTTACCGGCTCCCGGAGGACCAAAGAGGATTAGATTGAACATACTATCGTATATAATTTAGGATTTGCTAATTGGTATTAGGTATTAGGCTTTAGGTATTAGGTTTTAGGTTTTAGGTGACAGTGTTAAGTGTTAAGAAAAGGTACTAATTTCCATTTTCCAATCTCCCTATTGCCTAATGCCCAATTCCTAATGCCAATTTTACGAACTCACGATCTTATAAATATCCGGAAGGTTCCTTCCATATCCGTCGTAATCGAGTCCATATCCGACCACAAAATCATTGGGAATGGTGATCCCGAGATAATCGATGCGGAAGGATTTCTTGAATGCTTCTTTTTTAAAGGTGAAACAGGCCAGTTTCACACTCGCCGGTTCAAATTTTTTCAGGTCCTGAAGAAATTTATCCAGTGTCAGCCCGGTATCGACTATATCTTCTACAATGATCAGGTGCCTTCCTTTGATATCTTCATTCAGGCCGATCAGTTCTTTGATATTTTCAGTTGAGGCCGTACCGGAATAGGAAGAAAGTTTTACAAAAGAGATCTGGCAGGGAATGGTGATTTTACGTATAAGGTCGGCAGCGAAGACAAAGGATCCATTCAGGATGGCGAGGAACAAAGGATTCCTGCCTTCATAATCTCTGTTGATCTCAACGGCCATCTTCTGCACTGCAGCATCAATGGCAGATGCGTCAATGCTTATCTCAAAATCCTTATCTTTAACTTTTATTGTGGCCATTATAAATTCGAAAATATCAGTATTTTTGTCAGGAACCAGCAAAGATACACAAATGGAACCAAAAGTCAGTATTATCATGGGCAGTACCTCCGACCTTCCGGTGATGGAATCGGCAGCCAAATTTCTGAATGAAATGAAGATCCCGTTCGAGATGAATGCCCTCTCGGCTCACCGGACTCCTGAGAAAGTCGAAGAATTTGCACGGAATGCACAGAAAAGGGGAATTTGTGTCATCATTGCTGCTGCCGGTATGGCCGCCCATCTCCCGGGAGTCATTGCAGCCATGACGACCCTACCGGTGATCGGGGTTCCGATTAAAGCCTCCCTGGAAGGATTGGATGCCATGCTGGCAATCCTGCAAATGCCCCCGGGAATCCCGGTTGCAACCGTTTCCATCAATGGCGCCCAGAATGCAGCCATCCTGGCCGCAGAGATCCTGGCAATCGCCGATCCGGATCTGCATCAGAAAATGCTTGCTTTTAAAGAAGACCTGAAGCTAAAGGTGGTGAAGGCGAATGAGGAACTGGCAAAGGTCAGCTATCCTTACAAGGTTGGCTAAGAAGCTTTGATAACTCAACAACTAAGAAACAAGACTACTAAACAAATAATCAAAAAACAGCTAAGCACCTAAGCATCTAAGCAACTAAGCATTCTTCCGGACGATCATCAGTCCATCGCGAAAAGGAAGTAGAAAGTTCTCTACCCTATCATCTTTGGAAACAAAATCATTGAACTCAATGATCCCATGAGTATCCTTGCTACGGGTGCCGGGATCCAGCACTTTCCCGTCCCAGAGGGCATTGTCGGCAAGGATAAATCCTCGCGGCTTCACGCGATCGAAAACTAATTTATAATAATTCAGGTAATTGGGTTTATCGGCATCGATGTATACCAGGTCCCAGGTTTCATCAAGGGCCGGAATGATCTTCATGGCCTCACCGATGTGCAGTATTACTTTCTTTTCCAATCCGGCTTCAGCTAAATATTTCCATATGATCTCTTCCTGTTCCGGGTCGACTTCGATGGTGTGAAGAATACCTTCTTCCGGAGGCTGGGAATATAGCCCCATGGCAAGATTGATCGCAGAATAGCCGGTAAAGGTGCCGATCTCAAGGATCCGGCGGGGTTTTATCATCTGGCTGATCAATCGCAGCAACATCCCCTGCATGTGTCCAGCAAGCATGCGCGGGTAAACCTGCGTGAGGTGGGTTTCGCGGTTCAGCCTATCCAGTAATGGGTATTCCGGAGTGGAATGCTGTTCGGCATATTCAAAAAGTGTGTTGGAATTCATGGCGATTATTTTTACCTGGATAACAAAGAAAGCTATTGCTATTTCACCTGAAATGTAAGCATACTGATTTTTCCCGGCTTAAAAACATCATTGGAAATTTCCATCAATTCTTCTGCAGTGGTACTGTTTATTCGTGAGATGATCGTTTCAATGGGATCAAATTTATTCTGGAGCAGGAAATTTTTCCCGATGGATAACATCTGTCCCAGATTTGATTCCTGTGCAATTGCCAATTGGCCGATCAGCTGTTTTTGAATAGTGTGAAGCTGGATTTTTGTTAGTTTTTGATTCCTGAGTTTAGCCAGTTCCTGGTGAACAATATTCAATGCTTTTTCATACCTAACAGGGTCGGTTCCAAAATAAATGCTGATAATTCCTGCATCAGAGTATGGTGTGTAATTGGATTCGTTATGGTAGGTCAGTCCGTTTCGTTCACGCAACGCTAATGACAAACGCGAGTTCAGGATCGGCCCACCCAGCATGTTGTTCAGAAGCGCAAGGGGAATCCGGCGTTCGTCGCTGAATGCATAACCGGGACAACCCACCATGCAATGAACCATGAACGTTTTTTTCTTTTGCGCTTTTACGATAACCTGGTAACCATCAAATGGCACCCGGGGAGTGGGTTTCTTTCGCTCAGGCGTCTGGCTGAAATATTTCCGGATCAATCTTGTCAGTCGCGGAAATTCAATCTTTCCTACGGAGACAATCACGATTTCTTCCGGGTAGTAATTTCTCCGGATGAAATCCAGAAGGTCATTCCGGGTTAGGTTTTTCAAGCTTTTGATTGTCCCAAGGATATTCTTCCCTAAAGGATGGCCTGAAAAGATAAGGTCCTCGAAATCATCAAAGATCTGGTCGGAAGGATTATCCTGGTATGACCGGATCTCATCCATCACCACTTGCTTTTCTTTCGTGAGTTCTTTTTCGGGAAAAGTAGAATGAAAGAGGATGTCCTGGAAAAGTTCCAGGGTCCGGTCATAATATTCGTTGAGGAAAGTTGCGTAGATACAGGTTTCTTCCTTGGAGGTATAGGCATTCAGGTCGGCGCCAATATTCTCCAGGCGGTTGAGCACCTGGAATACATTTCGTTTTTCGGTTCCTTTGAAAATTGTATGTTCGATGAAATGCGCAATGCCGTGTTCCTTTTTATTTTCATCCCGCGTCCCGGCATTGATGAATAAGCCAATGTGTGCCACTTTCAAGGGTACGAAATGATGAACCAGCCGGATTCCGTTTGGTAAGGTATGAACCTGCAGTTCCATGGATTATTTCCTGCTTTCAATAAGGATCTCGAGCAGTTTGATGGCCGCATCGGAAATCACTGTACCGGGGCCAAAGACCGCTACAGCTCCCGAATGGTAAAGGAAGTCATAATCCTGTGGCGGAATGACTCCGCCAACGATCACCATAATATCCTCCCTTCCAAGTTTCTTCAGTTCTTCGATGACCTGGGGTACCAGTGTTCTATGTCCAGCAGCCAAGCTGGAAACGCCAAGGATATGGACATCGTTTTCGACGGCTTGTTTCGCTGCCTCTGCCGGTGTCTGGAAAAGNNGCCCCGCGGTCATGCCCGTCCTGACCCATTTTTGCAATCATGATCCGGGGACGTCGTCCTTCCATCGCCGAAAATTTATCGGCCAGATCACGGGCCGTTTTGAAATTCTCACTATCCCTGGATTCCGAGGAATAGACACCTGAAATTGATCGTATCACAGCTTTATACCTCCCGTAAACTTTTTCCAATGCAAATGAAATTTCACCCAGTGTAGCCCTTTTGCGGGCAGCATCGATGGAAAGTGCCAGTAAGTTGCCTTCCCCGTTTTCTGCCGACACCGTCAGCGCTTCCAGGGTCTTATGTACTTCTTCCGGGTTTCTTTCCTTTTTCAGTTTCTGCAGGCGAATGATCTGGGATTCTCTTACCGCAGAATTGTCGACTTCAAGGATTTCAATGGGATCCTCTTTATCAAGACGGAACACATTCACCCCGATGATTTTATCTTTTCCCGAATCGATCCTGGCCTGTTTGCGGGCCGAAGCTTCTTCGATCCTCATCTTGGGAACGCCTGTTTCGATTGCTTTTGCCATACCTCCCAGCGCTTCCACTTCTTCGATCAGGGTCCATGCTTTGTGTGCAATCTCATGGGTCAGGAACTCCATGTAATAGGACCCGGCCCAGGGATCGAGTGATTTGCAGATGTTCGTTTCTTCCTGCAGGTATAGTTGGGTATTGCGTGCGATCCGTGCAGAGAAATCGGTTGGCAATGCGATGGCCTCATCCAGTGAGTTCGTATGAAGCGATTGGGTATGGCCGAGTGCGGCAGCCAATGCTTCCACACAAGTACGTGTGACGTTGTTGAATGGATCTTGTTCGGTGAGGCTCCATCCTGAGGTCTGGCTGTGTGTGCGCAATGCCATCGATCTTGGATTTTTCGGATTGAACTGTTTCACGATCTTGGCCCAGAGAAGCCGGGCTGCACGCATCTTCGCAATTTCCATAAAATGGTTCATGCCCACCGCCCAGAAAAACGATAACCGGGGCGCAAAAGAATCGATATTCATTCCGGCATTGATGCCTGCTCTGAGGTATTCAAGTCCATCAGCCAGCGTATAGGCTAGTTCAATATCTGCAGTGGCGCCGGCCTCCTGCATATGGTATCCGCTGATACTGATCGAATTGAACTTGGGCATGTTCTTCGCCGTGAATTCAAATATGTCGGCGATGATTTTCATGGATGGAAGGGGTGGATAAATATAAGTATTCCGCACCATGAACTCTTTCAGGATATCATTCTGAATCGTTCCGGTCAGACATTCCATCGGAACCCCCTGTTCTTCGGCAGTAACGATATAAAAAGCAAGGACAGGAAGTACAGCCCCATTCATGGTCATGGAAACCGACATTTTATCGAGCGGAATATGATCAAAAAGAATTTTCATATCCAGGATGGAATCAATGGCTACGCCTGCTTTCCCAACATCTCCTTCAACGCGGTCATGGTCGGAATCATACCCCCGGTGCGTGGCAAGGTCGAAAGCCACTGAAAGTCCTTTCTGCCCTGCTGCCAGGTTACGGCGATAAAAGGCGTTGGATTCCTCGGCAGTGGAGAATCCCGCATATTGCCGGATGGTCCATGGACTCATCACATACATCGTCGAATAAGGCCCGCGGAGAAAAGGAGGAAGGCCTGCAGCATAGTTCAGCTGTTCCATCCCTTCCAGGTCTTCCTGTCCATAAACAGGTTTTATCGGAATCTGTTCAGGAGTGTTCCAGTCCTTTCTGATTCCTGTTGATCTTTCCCACTCCCGGAAAGAGGATGTGGATTTAAATCCGGTCCTAAAATCGACATCTTTAAAATTTGGTCTCATACAGATAGTAACTCATTGGCATTTCAAGAAACAGGATCAATTTTTACTTTTTATAGGATTCCGAATTTTTTCTGCAAATTCAACAGGAATTCAAGAACATTGGTCCGGACATGAATAAAATCATCCGTACCGTTGGATTTCAGCGTTTCAACGATCTCTCTCGGGTAACCTGCAACGAGGATTATAGCCTCTTTGTTCTGCGATTTGATACCCTGACAAGCTGCAGGAGCGAGGATGCCGTATTCCTTATCAGAGCTGCAGAGAACAATAATCTCTGCCTTTGAATCCATCGCCGCTTTTACCCCTTTTTCCACTGTTTTAAAGCCAGTATTATCAATGATCTCATATCCTGCACATCCAAAAAAATTCATGGCAAACGTTGCCCTTGCTTTCCGCATCCCCGGGTGGCCAATGGTCAAAAGGAATACAGATGGTTTCTTCTTTCCCCCGGAAACAGCATGCTCGGTGGCCAGACGGACTTCCTCAAAGGCCCGTGCACCGCGGTAAATATGCAGTTTCTTATAAACCGAAGGTTCATTATTTGGTGATCCCTGCAGTTTTTCGATGCTTTGTGACATGGATTCCAGCGGATTTGCATATTGGTTCGTCCCGAGGATCACGATCTTCCGTTGTGCAATATCCATGTCTTTTTTACGGCAGGANNTGAATTGCAATGGAATGGGTAAGGTTTTCAATATAATAGGAACCTGCGGCAGGATCGATGATTTTGTCAAGATAAGCTTCTTCCTTCAGGATCAACTGCTGGTTACGTGCAATGCGCCGGGAGATCTCACTTTCGTTTTTGTAAGGAAAATCAAAAGGAAGAATAGTCAGAGAGTCTGTATTCCCGATGGCAGCCGACATACCTTCCGTTGTTGTCCGTAAAAGGTTCACATAAGGATCATACACGGTTTTGTTCCAGAGCGAAGTAGTGGAATGAATGAACATCCTGAAGCTTTCCGGGTTCTCAGGATGATATTGTTCAACAATTGCAGACCATAACAACCGCGCTGCCCTTAACTTAGCGATCTCCATGAAATAATTGGAGCCGATGCCAAAGGAAAACCTGAGACTTTCAGCGACCCTGTCAACTGGCAATTCTTTCGATGTAAGGTCGGTCAGGTAATCATTGCCGGATGCCAGGCTGAAGGCCAGTTCCTGCACCAGTGTGGCTCCTGCATTTTGAAAAAGATGTCCATTTACCGTGATGGCGTGAAAACCCGTCAAACGCTTCAGGATGGTCTGGATCAGGTAGTCCGCCTCATCCAGGTTACTCTTTTTCGATTGGTAAAAATCTCCATGAAGCAGTAAATAACTTATGGCATCAAAATTGAGTGAGCCCGCTATTTTAGTTCCTTCGAGGCCACGGTGGGCGATCTCATAAATGAATAATTCGAGCGTTAACGGATAGGAACGGGAAGACATGAAGTTGATCCCTGTCTTTGTAATATCGATCCCCTGAAGGAGCTGCTGCATCTGCTTGTGGGAAGTGATCTCTTTGACATTAAGGCCGACGGCATCTGCTCCCCGGGAAATTACATCCAACGCAATCCGGTTGGCTTCGGTAATATCTCCCGTATAGATATCCTGGCGGATGATCCAGTCATTCTTGTCTTTTTTTACACCCCTTACGTAAGGCTTTTCGCCGGGAAGCGCTGAAAGATATTCAAGTCCTTCAAGGTCTTCCGCACGATAATATGGTTTGACATTGATTCCTTCATCGGTCTTCCAGATTAGCTTCTTCTCATAATCGGCACCTTTCAGGTCTGTCTTAATTTTCTCTTCCCATTGGGAAGTCAAAACGGGTGGAAACTCCGAAAATAGTTTTTTGTCTTGATCTTTCTCTTCCATGATTCAGGTTGGTAGCAGGATGAGTTTCAATTTGAAAAGGACAGCAAAATTAATCATTTGTTCGTATATTTACGAGGAAATAGGATGTTTTATGCTGGTAAGTATAAGCGGATCTACCGGATTGATTGGCAGCGAATTGATCGATACCTATACAGATAAAGGTTTGACTTTCCGGATCATCAACCGGGATTCCATTAAGTTGCCGGAAAATGAATTCCTTGAAACGAAGATTGAAGGAGCCGATGCTGTGATCAACCTTGCCGGAGCGCCCATTTTAAAAAGATGGACCGAAAGTTACCGGAAGGAAATTTACGCTAGTCGTATTGAAACAACACGTAAGATAGCAAATGCGATCATCAAGGCCAAAACCAAACCGAAAGTTTTCATCTCCAATTCCGCCATCGGAATTTATGATACCCTGAATGTTCATAAGGAAGAGAGTACCGGGTTCTCTGATAATTTCCTGGGAAAACTTTGCCGTGACTGGGAAGCTGAAGCCCTGGCTGCGGTTGGAAATACCCGCATAGTCCTGCTTCGTACCGGGGTCGTACTTAGTTCAAAAGGAGGTATGCTGAAGGCTGCCTATGGTCCATTCAGATTCGGACTGGGAGGCATCATCGGAAAAGGTGACCAGTCGTTTTCCTGGGTCCACATCCGCGACCTGATGCACATCTATCAAACGATCCTGGACAATGAAAACATCAGCGGTGTGGTTAACGCCGTTGCCCCGAACTCTACTACCAATTTTCATTTTACCAAAACGTTTGGAAAAGTCCTGAACCAGATCACCGTTTTAAAAATACCCCTGTCAGCATTGAAGGCAATATATGGGGATGCGTCGTCAATCCTGACTGAAGGGCAAAATGTAGTCCCGGAAAAACTACTTATAAACGGATTTGATTTCGAGTTCCCAACGATCGAAAAAGCGCTGTTGAATCTTTATAGGATCTGAACCTGGTAATACTTTTACTTTATTATCTTCATTTCATTGATCAGCCGCTGCCTTCCTGCAAACTTATCGATGACAAAAAGACAATACCGGATATGGGCAGAAATTTTTTCCAGCTGGTACGGAAGATTGTCTTTGGAATATTCAGCAGGGAGGAAACAATTCATTTTCTCATGTGCGATTCAGTTTAAACTTGATATAATATATCTTTTTGCCGATCTCCAGCCACATGTTTTCGTAAAAGGTCCGTATGGAGATTATATCTTCCGAACAACCCGAATGATAGAGGTCGTCGGTGGAATATAAAAGCGGATGATGGTATTGTCCGATGATTTCCAGCGTGTAGTTGTAAAAATCCAGGTCATCTGTTTTCAGGTGAAGAATACCTTCCGGGCAGAGAAGAATCCTGTAGCGGTCAAGAAAGAGCGGCGCGGTCAGGCGTTTCCTTTCCTTTCCGGGCTGCGGATCAGGAAAGGTGATCCAGATCTCAGAAATTTCACCAGGACCAAAAAATTTATTCACATGGTCGACCTGGGTCCGGATGAAGGCCACATTTTTCATCTCTTTTTCCTGGACTGTTTTGGCGCCTCTCCATAACCGGGCACCTTTAAAATCGATGCCGATGAAATTTTTTTGGGGATATTTCTCAGCCAGTCCGATGGTATATTCGCCTTTTCCGCAACCTAGTTCAAGAATGATGGGATTCGTGTTGGAGAAAAAATCCTTTCCCCAGCAGGAAGACATTCGAAAATCCTCTTCAATTTCGTGATATCGGGGCTGGAAAAGGTGTGGAAATGTGAGGTTTTCCCGGAAGTGGATCAGTTTCTTTTTGGCCACAGAAGATTTTATTTGGACAGCAACCAGGCAGAAGAATACTTGGTTGAGCGAACCGCTGCAAGTTGTCCGATGGCTTTGTCCCTGCTAACGAAGGTCCCGACGCTAACCCTGAACAAGCCTGTAATGGTCGTGTCAAAGATCCCTGCATCATATCCTTCCAGTTTCAGTTTTGCAACCATGTTGTCTGCATTTTCCCGGAACCGGAAGGCGCCAACAATGATGGCAAAGGGTTTCTTTGCTGACGGATCGGAAATTTCATTTGCTTCGGTTTTTACGACTGGTGTCACCTGAGCATTAGGTAATGTCTGAACGGTGGCGATTTTTTGTTCAGGATTAACGGTTTTTTTTGAAGGGATAAGAGTTTTGGGGGATTCAACAGTCTTTTTTACTACCGGAACTGAATTGGAAAAAAGGAAACTGGTGTAATTCTCGTGGAAACTGCGGATCTGATCCATATTTGTAAGGCTAAGGTACACGGCAAGTCCTACCGGAAGCGCTATCATGGCTGCCCACTTCAGTGTCTGTGTTAGTTTCCGTGATTTTCCCAAAGGAGCATGAATATAACGGTCGAGCTTTTTTTCCAGCTTATCCTGCATCCCAGGGCGCCGGATTGCAGGCGAAACAAGGGTCGTCAGTCCAAAAGCATCCGGCAGGTAATTGACGGAAGGATCCTGTTCAAACTGAAAGATGCCATCAGATTCTTTTACGATCTTCCCGACTTTTTCAATGACAAGTTCCTGCTCGTTTTCCAGTTCCCGGTTCCAGTCCTCCAACATCATCCGGATCAGTTCCATGGCATGTTCATAAGGAATCTGTTCGGCCTTGGATATACAGGAAGCCAGCAAACCATCATTCTGTTTCAGATGGATGTTAAAGAGGAGAGATTTAAACGGAGGATAAAAAGTATGGTATACCGTGTTGATCATGGCAGGGGAATAATTCCCGATAAATCCCCCGAATCCGGGGATGATCACGCAATCGTGCCGGTATAAAAGTTCTGGTATGTATTTTACAACGTTGATTTTCATTCTTAAAACGATAGGACAACCGAAATCTGTTTTTTCCCGAATCTGCTAAGATATAAAAAAGAGGAACAACCTGTCAGGAAATGTTCGTAATTTTTAATAAATCACCGGGAGTATCTATGGCAATACTCTCATAATCAGTTTCCTTAACATAGATGTGATAACCATTCTCGAGCCATCGAAGTTGTTCCAGTGATTCTGCTTTTTCAAGCGGGGAAACCGGAAGTTGCGTAATGCTTTTTAAGATGCCGGTGCGGTATCCATAAATTCCGATATGTTTGTAATAATTTGCTCCGTTCAGCCAATCTTTGGGTTCAGTTCCCCGTAAAAAAGGAATGGGGTGCCGGCTGAAATAGAGGGCCTTGTAATTTCTGTCAAAAACTACTTTTACCACATTGGGATTGATCAGGTCATCTGGTTGTGTGATCTTTTTTACCAGTGTACCGATGACCACCTTTTCCGAAAGGAAACAGCCGGCAAGCTGCGAGATCTGTTGCGGGTCAATGAAGGGTTCATCGCCCTGGATGTTGATCACCACATCAAATGCTGCTCCCCCGGAGAAATTTATTACAACGGCATTGCATCTTTCGGTTCCGCTGTTCAGGTTTTCAGGCGTAATCATTACGTTCCCGCGAAAGGATTGGATGCAACTGGCAATCCTTTCATCATCAGTTGCAACGATCAGATCATCGAGGAGAAGGCATCTTTTGGCCTGTTCATATACTCGTTGGATCATGGGTTTCCCCAAAATATCCGCCAGCGGTTTCCCCGGAAAGCGGCTGGAGCCGTACCGGGCCGGTATCACCCCAAGTATCTTCATGGATTTAAAAAAGTCCGTGTAATTCCGCGTTGATGCGCTCAATGACATTGCCCAGGTGTTCAGGATTTTCGGCAATATTCATATTGTCAACATCAATGATCAATAACTTTCCAAGGTCATACCCGGAGATCCAGTTCTCATACCGTTCGTTCAGTCTTTTCAGGTAATCCAACCGAATGGCATTTTCATACTCCCGGCCACGTTTCTGGATCTGGTTTACGAGTGTGGGAACACTGGCCCGCAGGTATATGAGAAGGTCAGGAGCCTGGATAAAGGAACTCATCAGGGAAAAAAGAGAGGAGTAATTTTCAAAATCCCGTGTACTCATCAGGTTCATGGAATGCAGGTTGGGTGCAAAGATATGGGCATCTTCATAGATGGTACGGTCCTGTACCACCGTGTCCCCCGATCTGCGAATCTCAATGACCTGGCGGAAACGCGAATTCAGAAAATAGATCTGCAGGTTGAACGACCAACGCTGCATGTCTTCATAGAAACTGTTCAGGTAAGGGTTCGTATCCACATCTTCATAATGTGGCGTCCAACCGAAATGTTTGGCCAGCAGTCCGGTCAATGTTGTCTTTCCGGATCCGATATTTCCAGCGATAGCAATATGCATAATTCGATTTCTATTACATTTCAAACATACAGAAAAAAGTCACACGTCGACAGAAATGTTAATAATAACTTATTCACATAGGATTCTTCATCCCCAATATTTCTTCAATGTATTTCCGGTCGTTCGACAGACGCGGCACTTTGTGCTGGCCACCCAGTTTGCCTTTGGATTTAAGCCAGGAATAAAAAGTGTTTTTAGGCATCACACGGATAATGGGTTCCCCCAGGATCATATCGTGATACCTTTTGGCCTCATAATCTGAATTCAAAGATTTAAGGGCATTATCGAGTGTATTGATAAAAAAGCCGAGATCAATGGGTTCCTGCTCAAACTCGATGAGCCATTCATGGGCACCACGTTTTTCCTGGTTAAAATAGACCGGGCCGGCAGTGTACTCCGAAACAATGGCCTGGCATTTTTCACAGGCTACTGCAAGGGCTTTTTCTGCATTATCCATTATAACTTCCTCCCCAAAGGCATTGATAAAGTTCCGGGTCCTTCCGGAGATCTTGATCCTGTANNCCTGTTTCCACCTCTTCCAGGGAGATGGTCTCCGGGTGATCCGATTCCAGCCTGTCGATGGGAAGAAATTCATAATAGATCCCGTAATCCAGCATTAGAAGCATATCATCTGCACGGTCGCGGTCCTGGATCCCAAAAAACCCTTCGGAGGCATTGTAGGTTTCCAGGTAATTCACTTTGGGGGATGGCAGCAGTTGATAGAATTGTTCCCGGTACGGAACAAAATTCACGCCTCCGTGGATAAACAACTCAAATCGTGGCCAGACTTCAAGAAGGTTCGATTTTCCGGTAATCTCCAGCACTCTTCTGAATAACAATAAGGTCCAGGAAGGAACGCCGGATGCACTTGTAACATCATGGTTGATCGTGGCGCTGGCCATTTTTTCGATCTTGTTTTCCCATTCATCCATCAGGGCGATGGAAAGATTGGGTGTTCGCCTGAATTCCACCCAAAATGGTAAGTTCTGGATAATGATCGCGGAAAGATCGCCTTCATAATAGAAAGACTCATTGCTTATCTCCGTGATCTGGCTGCTTCCTCCCATGGCGATTCCTTTTCCATCGAAAAGCAGGGCGTCAGGATGGTTGTTGAAATAGATGGAAAGCAGGTCTTTTCCCCCTTTAAAATGACATTCTTCAAGGGCTTCTTCACTTACGGGGATGAATTTGCTTTTCTCAGAAGTGGTTCCGGATGATTTTGCAAACCATTTGATTTCCGANNTGTAATGGATTTATAATCGTGAATGCGGCCCCATTCGGTATTTTTTGCCTGGTTCAGTAACTGCCTGAACCAATCGAACTGCACTTCATGAGGATACTTCATAAAGAGCTCCATCTGATGGATTCTCTGTTTCATCAGCCAGGAAAGAACAGAATTTATCAGCGCCATGAGGAGATAATTGATCCGGAATCAAAAATACAATATAAGATGGCTCATGAATCAACAGCATTTTATTTAAATTGATTCCATATAAAATACACTTCCTGCCCTAACAGGGTGATATTTAAATGTACCTAAAAATCCCCTCACCGAAGTCGACCTGACAATCCTTCCGAATTGATTTTAAATCGCGGGTATGAACCCCAGGGCAAGCCATAGACCCAAATTCCATCCTGAGTTCTCGGGAAGTATTTACCTTCCGACTTCGTCGGGGTTGTTCGACTTACAAATTTCAATGCACTTCGTTTCTGAAATTAGTGTCTACTCACGAATAAATTTTATCCGGGGACTTGGAATCAAGACTCTTTTTTTCTACATTTGTGCACCATAACAATAGTGTTCCTGGCTACAGAACCTGATCATTTACTCAACATAACAACTAACTGATAGCATTGAAGTTATGAAAATTCTAGTATTGAATTGCGGAAGTTCTTCCATTAAGTATCAGCTCATTGACATGAGCAAAGAATACGAACTGCTTGCAAAAGGATTACTTGACAGGATCGGGCTGGAGAGCAGTTTGCTTACCCACCAGGTTCCGGGAAAAGACAAGTATCAAACCACACAGTTCGTACCGGACCACCAGGTCGGCATTAACCTAATCTTCAGAACGCTTAAGGATCCTGAGGTTGGCGTCATTGCNNACAGCAAACGTTAAAAAGGACATTGAAAAGTGCATTGAGATGGCGCCATTGCACAATCCTGCCAACCTCAAAGGAATTTTATCCATAGAATCCATCCTTCCCCATGTTCCACAGGTCGCGGTATTCGATACTTCATTCCATCAAACCATGCCTCCCCACTCGTATCTTTATCCGATTCCTTACGAACTTTATGAGAAGTATAAAATAAGAAGGTATGGATTTCACGGCACTTCTCATAAATTCGTCAGCCAGAAAGCATGTCGCTACCTTGGGAGGGATTTTTATAATATCAACATCATTACCTGTCATCTCGGAAATGGATCTTCGGTGGCCGCGATCAAGAAAGGACAATCGATCGACACTTCCATGGGGTTTACGCCGGTTGAAGGACTGATGATGGGCACCCGCAGCGGGGATGTTGATCTTGGCGTACTTCTCTATCTTGCCGAAAAGGATAACCTGAGCATGAAAGAGACCAATAACCTCTTCAATAAAAAGAGTGGGGTCCTTGGGATCTCCGGGATATCCTACGATATGCGTGATGTGGAGACTGCCGCTGAAAAAGGAAATGTCCGCTGCCGGCTTGCACTTGACATGTTTGCTTATCGTGTTAAAAAATATATCGGGTCTTATGCTGCCGCGATGGGAGGTGTCGATCTTATTGTCTTTACTGGTGGGATCGGGGAAAATGATATCGAAACACGCCGTAAGATCCTGGAAGGGCTTGAATTCATGGGTATTGATTATGACAATGAACGAAATTCAATGCTTAAGGGTAAAGAATTGATCGTCACCCGTCCGGGATCAAAAGTACTCGCCATGGTGATGCCCACCAACGAGGAACTGGTTATTGCCATCGATACTTATAATATTGTCACAAATTCGGATCTTAAATTTTAATATTTCCTTGAAAAAGATTCATTAAATTCTTTACTTAAAAAAGAAAAAATGGAAAAAATCAAATTGTACATTGTTGAGGATGACATCATCATCGCCAATGATTTAAAACAACGCATTACCGGGTCCGGGTATGAGGTGCTGGGAATTGATGGAAAAGGGGAAAAAGCTATTGAATCGATCGATACACTTGCAGCTAATGACAATCAACCGGACGTCATTCTTATGGATATCACACTTTCAGGGAAAATGGATGGAATTGAAACGGCAAAAATCCTCTCGGATAAATACCATTGCGGGATCATTTTTCTTACATCCATAAATGAAACGGCTGCATTCGACAAAATTTTTTCGCTCAAACCCTATGCTTATATTCTCAAGCCGGTTGACATTGATCAGTTAAAGATGTCTATTGAACTTTCCAACTACCAGCATAGACTCGAGCTGTCGCATGAAAAAGCCACTGTCGACCTTCAAAACGAAATGGAACAGCGAAAAAAAGCGGAAAAAGAGATCGAGATGCGTTTGCAGGAAAAGATCAAGGCAGAACATAAGGTTAACCAGCTGCAAAGGCAAAAGCATCAAATGGAGTTGGATCTCATCAACCGCGAACTTGCCACTTCTTCTATTTTCATTTCACAGAAGAACAAGATCATCGGGCTGATCCGGAAAGACGTGACTCGGTACCTCAGAAAAGGAAAGAACATTACAAAAAACGATTTTGTGAAAATCCTGAAAACCATTGATGAGAATGTCAAATTCGAGAACGATTGGTACCGGATCAAAGCTCATTTCGAGAAGATTCATCCCGGGTTTTTCGACCGTTTGCGTGTTAAATACCCGCAACTTACTCCCAACGATCATAAGCTCTGTGCACTGCTGCGCATGAATCTCAGCACGAAGGAAATTTCACAGATCCTGAAAATCACGGCTCCGAGCACAGAAATTTCCCGGATACGCCTCCGGAAGAAACTGGTCCTTCCGAAGAATGTGAACCTGGTTCATTTTATTTGCCTGGTTTAAAGAAGTCACAATTCTTCCATCAGCTCATCCGTCAAGGTGAGGTTATGGTAAACATTCTGAACATCTTCATCTTCTTCAATGATATCGATCAGCTTTAAAACTTTTTTTGCCGAATCGGTATCCAGTGTTTCGGTGGTTTTTGGAATGCGTTGTAAGGAAGCACTTTCAGGCTCAATGTTCAATTGTTCCAGTTTCTTCATCATGTTCCCGAAGTTCTCCATCGCCGTCGTGATAGTAAACAAATCGTCTTCCAGGACAATATCCTCAGCGCCGGCATCAATGATTTCCATTTCAAATTCTTCCGGATTCAATTCTCCTTTGGGGATTACAAAGACCCCTTTACGGTCAAAGAGATAGTTCAGCGAACCATTTTTACCAAGTTCACCGCCGTGTTTGTTAAAATAGGCCCTTATATTGCTGACGGTCCGCTGGATATTATCCGTAGTTGCATCCACAAAAATGGCAATCCCGTGAGGGCCTTTTCCTTCATACGTGGTCTCTATCAATGCAGCAGCGTCTTTGTCAGCTCCTTTGTTGATGGCACGCTGGATCGTCTCCTTAGGCATACTGGCACCTTTTGCGTTGGCGATGGCAAGCCGCAGGCGGGGGTTGTGTTCCGGATCAGGACCACTTTCTTTCACGGAAATGGTAATATCCTTAATGATTTTGGAAAAGATCTTGGAACGCTTTGCATCCAATGCACCTTTTTTCCGTTTAATGGTTGACCATTTATTATGCCCTGACATAAAAGTTCAGATTGTTTGTTATTCTATATTCTGAGGATTGTTGTGAATTTTCTGTGTAAAAATAATAAAAATTGGCTTATTTATACAAAAACCATTGGTAAATTTGGTGCGGGCTTTCCCTAAAATCAAATACTTTCAAGGTGATACGGTCGAAATGTTTTTCCCTTTGCGCTTTGTTTTCACTGCTCCTCCTGTGCCGTTGTGCCAACCCGGTTACGCCTGAAGGGGGGCCAAAAGATGTTACACCACCCAAGGCGACCGATTGTGACCCGCCTGCGTTAACCACCCATTTCCATAAAAAAGATATCCGCATAACGTTCAATAAATATATTCAACTGAAGGATCAGCATAACCAGATCAATATTGCCCCTCCATTACTGCCTCATACCGATATACGACTGCGTGGAAAATCCATTTTCATTAAGCTGGCCGATACCCTGAAATCCAATACGACCTATTCCATCAATTTCGGTGAGGCTATTTCGGACCTGACGGAGAACAATATACTGCATGATTTCACCTACACGTTTTCGACAGGTTCCTACATTGATTCGCTGAGCCTGTCGGGAAGAATCCTCAATGCATTCGACCAGGTTCCTCAGAAAGATGTGATTGCGATGCTTTATATCAACGAAAACGATACCTTGCCCCTTGATTCGCTTCCGTTTCATGTAAAGCCTTATTACATGGCTAAAACCAATGAGAATGGCGATTTCATTTTCAGGAACCTGAGAGATGTGCCGTTTCTATTGTTCGCTTTAAAGGATATGAATGGGGATTATATTTTTAATCTGNNGCGACAGTCTTGTAAAAGGGATCTATGTGAAGCCACCTTCACCTGAAACCCTGAAAAAAGACTCTGCTGCAAAGCGTGATACACTCCTCCATAAAAAAGACACATCCGTAATCAAAAAACAAACAACACCGGGCTATACATTGAATCTGTTTGAAGAATCTGATTCCATTCAAAAAATCCTTAAAGCCGATATGATCAATGAAGACCAGGTCGGGATCTATTACCGGTTTCCTACCATTAAACCGGAATTCATCCCGATGAATATCCCTGATATCCCCGGGTGGATGATACCGGAATTCAATGTCACCAGGGATTCTGTTTTTTTATGGTTAAAAAATACCGGGAAAGATTCTCTTTATCTTCGTTTGGTCGATAAGGGCAAAACTCTTGATACTGCGAGAATCAATCTTTTAAAGAAAAGTCTGAAGAAAAAGAAAACAGATAAAGGCACCGCATCCCTGGTAAAGTTGAAACTTTCCACCAATATGCCGGATGGCCGGCTGAACCAGTTCAAAAGAGACCCGGTGATTATTTTTTCCTACCCATTGTCCGGACAGAATCTCATCAGGATCCTGTTAGTAGATGGCAAGGATACCATAAACCCAAAACTGGCGTTTACGGATTCAGTCAAAAGAAAACTCCGGGTTTCTTACAAATGGAAAGAAGACCGCCCCTACCGGTTGATCATTCCCGATTCGGTCTTCCGGTCTATCAACGGCCATTTGAATGATTCACTGGTTGTTTCCTTCCGAACCCATTCTCTCAGGGATTTCGGGTCAATCCAGATGACGATCAGCATTAAATACCCTTCCGATTATCTTATTCAACTCCTGGATGAAAAAGAAAACGTTCTCGAACGGAAAATAATCTCTGCGTCCGGAAAAGTGAAATTTGATTACCTCTCCCCTGGAAAATACAAGATCAAAGCCATTCTCGACCGCAACCGGAACGGTCGGTGGGATACAGGAAAGTTTTCTAAGAAAATCCAGCCTGAAAAGGTTCAGTATTTCCAGAAGATAATAGAAGTCCGCGCCAACTGGGATATTGACGAATCCTGGGAACTTTGATTAGATTGTTTTTAGTTAACGCTGCAACGGTTGATGCAGTCGATTACTTCTGTCAGATGTTCAAATTTCAGGGAATAGTAGATCATCTTCCCATCTCTTTTTGAGTTAAGCAATCCTTTGTTTTTCAGAATGTTAAGATGATGAGAGGCAGAAGCCTGTTCAATATTCAGGTATTCGTAAATCTGGGTAACAGTCATTTTGGAATTTATTGTAAGCAAATCAATGATTGCAATCCTCATTGGATGGGCAATTGCTCTTAATTTACTGGCAGCCATTTCAAGTTTTTCGACGTCTAATGTTACTTTTTTCATTGGGATGTAAAATAAGTGTGATTGTTAATAGTTTAACAAATAAACGAGATGCAAATATATAAAAAATATTAAATAAAAATAAATATGTAAATATATTAAAATTTATTTTTCAAAAAGTTCAGTAAATGAAAACTTTTTTCCGTCAAACAATCCTTTATCGCTGAGCTTAAGATTGGGGATAACCAGCAGTGCCATGAACGATAAGGTCATGAAAGGCGCTTTCAGGGAACTTTTCAACTTTGTCTTCACCTGTTCATCCAGGTTTTTATAGAGTTTTGCCACCTTATATCCATCCTCATCGGACATGATCCCGGCAACCGGTAAGGGTAAAACGAACAAATCATCCCCGAACGCAACCGAAATTCCTCCCTGCGAACTTATAATTGCATTGATGGCTGCCATAATGGATTCATCATCGGTACCAACCGCGATAATATTGTGACTGTCGTGGGCAACACAGGATGCAATAGCGCCCGATTTTAACCCAAAGCCCTGCACGAACCCGACGGCCGGGAGTGCAGGAAAATACCGGTTCATCACAACAATCTTCAGAATGTCATGTTCAGGATCCGTTCTGACCTCGTTATTTTCAATCCGGGTATCGACGATCAGTTCCCCGGTCACTAGTTGTCCATCGATAGCTTTTATAACCCTGATCCTATTCCCTCCCGGCCTTACAACGATATCTTCTCGCTTTACCGGTTTTGCATGAAACTGGTTCACCGGCGATACAACAACAGAGGAGATCAATGATTTTCCATTCTCAGCTACTTTCCGGCCATTGATATAGGTCGCAAGGATAGTGAAATTCTCAAGGTCATCCACCAGGATGAAATCTGCCGGGTCACCCTGCTGAAGCAGGCCTGCATCGAGGCGATAATGCTTTACCGGGTTAAAGGTGGCGCATCGGAGTACTTTCATTTTGTCATAACCTAGGCCGAAGGCCCTTTTCACCAGCTGGTTGATATGGCCCGAAACCAAGTCGTTGGGGTGCTTGTCGTCGGAACAAAGCATGACCATCTCGGGATATTCTGCAATCAGGTCTGACAGCGCTTCGAAATTTTTCGCAGCGCTTCCTTCCCTGATCAGGATCTTCATGCCATACCCGATCTTCTCAACGGCTTCCTCCAAGGTATAGCATTCATGATCGGTAGAGATACCGGCGTGAACATATTTTTCAGCAAGTTCACCGGTCAGGCCGGGAGCATGCCCGTCAACCGGTTTGCCGTACTTTTTAGCCAAAGCAAGTTTCTGTGCAACCTGTTCATCACCGTAGACGACGCCCGGAAAATTCATCATCTCGGAAAGATACAGGATATCATCCGATTGCAGCAATTCATCCAGCTCCGCAAGTCCCAGGCTGCCTCCGGCTGTCTCAAAGCCGGTAGCCGGAACACAGGAAGACGCGCCAAAATAAAATTTAAAGGGTACCTTTTCCCCGTTTTCAATCATAAACCGAATTCCTTTTACACCCAAAACATTGGCGATCTCATGCGGATCGGATACGGTGCCAATAGTTCCATGCACCACCGCCAACCGTGCAAATTCGGAAGGAACCAGCATGGAGCTTTCAATGTGGATATGGGCATCGATGAGGCCGGGAAGAATGTATATATTCCCGTCAGTATCCTCTTCCCGGATCTCTGCGATCTTCGAATCCCTTACGATGACAATGCCTTTGAAAATCCGCTTCCCTACCACATCTACAATATTTCCCCTGAACTCTATATCTTGGTTTTCCATAATCCTTCATTTTTTAGGAACTTGACTTTTTCATTCTGCTGCTCAATATTATCAATCAGGGCCAATTGGCCACAGGCAGCATCGATATTTTTACCCCGGCTTTTTCTTTCATTGATGACCATGTTTTTATTCTCCAGGAATTCCCTGAACGCCCGGGTTTTTTCAGGAGTGCTCTGCGAAAACCTGCTTTTCTCCATAGGGTTATACGCGATGAGGTTGATTTTCACGGGGAAACTTTTGCAGAAGAGGGCCAGGGCCTTTGCATCTTCAAGGCCGTCATTAAAGTCCTTGAAAAGGATATACTCGATAGTGAAGCGCTTACCGGTTTTTGCATGGTAATATTTCAGCGCTTCTGTCAGTTCCTGTATAGGATATTTTTTATTTATGGGGATGATCTGGTCTCTTTTAGCATTGGTTGCTGCATGCAACGACAATGCAAAATGAAAACGGACCTTGTCGTCTGCCATCTTCCGGATCATGGCGGGTATTCCGACGCTGGAAACCGTGATCCGCTGCGGTGACATTCCGAGCGATTCTTCGGAAATGATTTTTTCGATGGACTTCAGTACCTCGTCATAGTTCATCAGCGGTTCGCCCATGCCCATGTATACGATATTTGACAAAGGTTTGCCAAAATACTTCTTCGACTGGCGGTTCAGCAAGACAACCTGGTCAAAGATCTCAGTGAAAGTAAGGTTTCGCCGGAATCCCAGTATCCCGGTGGCACAAAAACGGCAAGCCAGGGCACAGCCTGCCTGTGAAGAAATACATGCAGTGGTTCGATTGTCGGCAGGAATCAGGACACTTTCAACCAATGTCCCGTCGGGCAGGCGGAATGTCGATTTCAACGTCCCGTCAAGGTCGCGGAGTTCTTTCTCTTCCTGTAAAACCGGGAAACAAAAATGTTCCTCAAGCAGTTGACGGTTTTCCATAGAGAGGTTGGTCATTTCATCGAAGGAACGGCAAGTCTTTTTCCAGATCCAATCAAATACCTGCTTTGCCCGGAAAGGTTTTTCATTTTTTTCGCGGAAGAAATTCTCAATTTCCGCAAGGGAAAGGGAACGGATATCTGTTTTTTCTACCATTCATCCTTCTTTATCACTCTTGGCTTCATGCCTTCCTTCAACCTGACAACCAGGTTCTGCATGGTAGTATCCACTTGGTAAAGGTAATTTTCCATCTGTGGGTTATAGGAGGGATCATCTTTATTCATCCACTTTTCAAGGGGTATACGTGAGGCACCTTTTAAGGAAAAATTGGTCAGGGTGTATCGGTATTTGTTTTCTTTGAATTCAAGGTGGAAATCATAATAGACCATTCCTGCGTCTGTCCGGGTGTTGTTGGAATCATAAAAATAAAGCCGCAACCGGCCTGTACCTTCGATTTTCCCGTTAACCCTATCCTGTACTTTCGTAACACTGCCCGGGTTAATGTAGTATGACCTGATCCATTCAGCACCGCGGTCATAGAGGACATCTTTGGTTCCATCCTGGTTGATGATGTCCCTGTATTGGATCAGTTTTGAATCAGGATCAACGGGGATTTTAGGAGCAGGCTGATTTGTTTGTGAAAAGCAAATTCCTGTTATCAGTAAGAAAAACAGAACATTGAAGATACGGATCATACGGTTTTTTCCTGGAAAATGAGGACACAATATTATCACTAATTACGAAATTTTCCACCCTATATTGCAGGAACTTATCAACCGGGAAGCCTTCATATTCTTCCTTTGCTCTGGTCGCTTAAAAGCGTGGGAAGGACAAACAAAAAACCCCGGAGGAACCGGGGTCTTTCCAGGTAAAGTTAAAAAAATGATTAGTACATATCACCCATTCCTCCACCATAACCACCAGGACCCATGGGCATTTTGGGTTCTTTTTCTTCTTTATGGGTCGCAAGGACACATTCGGTGGTTAGCAGCATTCCGGCAATGGAGGCTGCGTTTTCAAGCGCTATGCGGGCCACCTTGGTTGGATCGATCACACCGGATTTGAGTAAATTTTCATACTTTTCCGTGCGCACGTTGTAACCGAAATCGTCTTTCCCTTCTTTCACCTTCTGTGCGACAACTGCGCCATCCAGGCCTGCATTTTCGACAATCTGGCGTAATGGTTCTTCCAGCGCTCTTTTAACGAT